>CAMCQW010000048.1 GCA_945877045.1 Chryseobacterium gleum | reverse complement strand
CTTATTCCCGAAGTGATAAATGGTGATTCAGTGTCAAAAGGCACCATGTTTTTGTTGACTGTAATATCTGCTTTTACCAGGCTATTCTCAGCATCTTTTCCGTTAATGCCTTTGCTGCGTAGATCAATGAGCATACTGTGGTTATCGGTGCCTCCGGAAATAATGGTATACCCTTTTTGAATAAATGAATTTGCCATTACACTCGCATTGAGTTGGACTTGCTTCATGTACGTGGTAAATTCAGGTGCCAACGCTTCGCCAAAAGCAACTGCTTTTGCAGCAATCACGTGTTCTAATGGGCCGCCTTGAATTCCGGGAAAAACCGCAGCATCTAGTAAAGCTGCCATTGATTTTGGATTGCCATTGTTCCATTTTAAGCCAAATGGATTATCAAAATTAGTTCGCATCATGATAATACCACCTCTTGGACCGCGTAATGTTTTGTGAGTGGTGCTGGTTACTATATGACAATGACTTAATGGATCATTTAATAATTTTGCTGCAATTAATCCTGCAGGATGGGAAATATCAGCTAAAACAAGTGCGCCGACTTCGTCTGCTACTTTACGAATTTTGGCATAATCCCAGTCTCTTGAATAAGCAGATGCACCACAAATAATCATTTTTGGTTTAACGCGTAAAGCAACTTCTTCTAGGGCATCATAATCAATTAGTCCTGTTTCTTTTGATACCCCATAAAAATTAGCTTGGTAAAGTTTTCCTGAAAAATTCACAGGAGATCCGTGTGTCAAATGACCACCATGGGACAAATCAAATCCTAGAATATTATCGCCAGGATTAAGGCAAGCAAGAAAGATAGCTGCATTTGCTTGGGCTCCAGAGTGAGGTTGAACATTTGCCCATGTCGCACCAAACAATTCGCAAAGGCGATCTATCGCAAGTTGCTCCACTTTATCAACTACTTCGCATCCTCCGTAATAGCGCTTTCCAGGTAGACCCTCCGCATATTTGTTTGTTAAGACACTTCCCATTGCTTTCATCACATCATCACTTACAAAGTTTTCAGATGCAATTAGTTCAATACCATTAAGTTGCCGGTGATTCTCTTCATTTATTAAATTAAATAGTAAGGTGTCTCTCATTTTGTCGTTACTTCTAAAGCTAAATAATTAATAGAATAGATTTGTTTTAGCCCTACCAATAAATCTATTTGTGGTTTACAACCTGTTATTTTTTTTAATCTTCCAGAATTACCTACTCTTCTCTCTACTTCGTAATCGTATCTCTTTTTTGGCGCATCATTGTAAGTGATTTCAGATTTAGAATTCGTTACTTCCTTAATATTCTCTGCTAAATCTTTAATAGTCCATTCTTTTTCATTCGCAATATTTATGATAAATGACCCCGGTATACCAAGTAAATTTACACAGGCATCAATTGTATCATCTATATAGGTAAAGTCGCGTGTTTGTTCTCCATTTCCGTAAACTGTGATTGCTTCGTTGGCCATTGCTTGTTCGAAAAATCGGGGAACAACCATTCTATTATCTTGGTTGTAGCCATAAACATTAAAAAATCGGAGTGAAATAACATTTAAGCCTCTTTCTTCGTGATGGGATGCTAGGTAAATTTCATTGTACCTTTTCGCCATAGCATACGACGTGCGGGGATCAACTAAAACATCTTCTGATAGGGTTGTTTTTACTATGGCACTGTGACTATAAATCCCACTTGTGGAGGCATAAAGCAAGAATTTCACATTGTTAATTTCTGCTGCTTCCACTGCGTTGCGAGTCCCAATAACTTCTACATCCATTGTTTCCACTGGTTGGTCTGCCACGATGTCAACTCCTAATACTGCAGCGAAATGATAGATGGCATCACATCCTTTGGATGCGTTTATGAGAAGGTTAGCGTCACGGACATCTCCCTTAATAAATGTAATTTTTTGAAAAGATTCCTTGTCAATTTTATTCCCGCGTAGAAGACTATCTACCACTACAACTTCATGATTGTGTTCTAGTAATCTCTTCACTAAATTACTGCCAATAAAACCCGCACCTCCTGTCACCAATATTTTCATGTACACAATTTATGGCTACAAATATCTAAAAAATAATTGAAAAGATAAAGCAAGGGGCTAAAGGATCATAGTATTCTTTTAAGCGCAGAAAAAAAATGCGTGTATTTATTTAGATCTTCGTTAAAAATACCTGTTTCATCAAGTGCATCTATACGCACCATGCCTGAAGCATGAAGGATTTTATTTGGAGCTATTACCAGCCCGACATGGATGATTTTGCCATCATTATTTTTAAAAAACACGAGGTCATTAATTTTGTAATCATTGAATTCAATCGCTTGTCCAATCTCAACTTGCTGATAAGTATCACGTGGTAGATTAATACCTTTTAGACGAAATAATACCTGTGTGAATCCAGAGCAATCAATCCCGAAGATGGATTTACCACCCCATAAGTACGGGGTATTTAAAAATTGATCTTCGATCGTATCTTTTGCTAGCTCATTTTTAAGAGAATTAATTTCGAATGAATAGTTCCCAATAGTAAAAAAGGGATCTTTTCCAATGAAGCTACCACAACTTGTTATCTGTTGACCCCAAGGTGTTTCAATTTTATTTATCGCCGCTTTCTGGTATTCGAAATTGGATGACCAGGTATTCAATTCATTTTCTGAAATGGCAAGTAGGTGCTTGAAATCGACAAATCCTTTGTAAGCATCAAAAATTGTTTCAATCTCTACCCAAGAACCTATAATTTGAATGACTTTAACCGGTTCACCAAAAAGTAATTGACTCACCATTTCTGAGCTATCCTTAGCTTCTCTTCTGATTGGACTAATGCTGACCAAACAAAATGCATGACGGTGATCGGGAGATAGAAATTTCATTTTTAAGTTGTAGTAACCAAATGTAAACAAAGTCTTTTAATATTGATTAATTTTGTAAAGAAGCAATTTACTTTATGACTGAAAAATTAATTTTAATTACAAACGATGATAGCGTTAATGCGAAAGGAATTCGGACCTTAATCAACGCTGCTAAATTAATTGGTCGAGTCGTGGTAGTTGCTCCTGACAAGCCACAATCAGGCATGGGGCATGCCATTACTATAAATCATCCTTTACGAATGAATAAGATTGATTTATTTGAGGATGTAGAAGCTTATTCATGCTCAGGAACACCAGTCGATTGCGTGAAATTAGCAATTTATGAAATATTGAAACGAAAGCCTGACTTACTATTGTCGGGGATTAATCACGGTGAAAACACATCGACTAATGTATTGTATTCGGGAACAATGTCTGCCGCAATCGAAGGCGCGATGGAAGGGATTCCATCCATTGGTTTTTCATTGGCCGATTATTCAAGTGATGCCGATTTTTCCCATTGTGTACCTTTCATTACAAAAATCATTAATCAAACACTAAACAAAGGATTGGAAGTAAATACCTGTTTGAATGTTAACTTCCCCAATTTAACCCTTGATAAAATAAAAGGTATTCGAATTTGTACCCAAGCTCATGCTTTTTGGGCGGATCGTTTCGATAAAAGATTGGATCAATTTGGCAATCCGTATTTTTGGTTGACTGGAGATTTTGCAGAAGTAAATCCAAAAGAAAATACGGATTTAGAAGCCTTAAAAAATGGCTATATTAGTATTGTTCCAACACATTTTGACTTAACAAATTATCAATCAATTTCAATTTTAGAGGACTGGAAATTATGAAAATAAAAATTAAGAAAACACATGTAATTGGGTGGGGAATTGGCTTGTTTTCTCCCATTGTTTTTTTGCCGATTGTATTACTAATCTTGTCTTTTATTAAACACGTTTCTTTCGCTTATATGTGGGAGCAGTTTATCGCATTTCCTGAATATACCAGTAAATATTTCTCCTTGGCTTTAATTTCAAACTTATTATGGTTTTATGTTTTTTTAAACCGGGAAAATTATGAAATAGCTAGAGGAATAATTTTCGCCATGATTTGTTTTATTCCATATATGCTTTATGTTAATTTATTTTAATGCCTAAGACAAAAATATTTATTATTGCGGGTGAAGTCTCTGGCGATTTACATGGATCAAATCTACTTAAAGAACTAAATAAATTAATGCCAGGGACTGTCTTCTCTGGATGGGGTGGGGATAGAATGCAGAAGGAAGGCATGACCATTCTAAAACACATCAAAGAACTTTCTTTCATGGGTTTTTTAGAAGTACTACTAAATCTATCTACCATTCTTCGAAATATTAAGCATTGTAAATTACAAATACTAGAGTTTAAGCCAGCGGCATTAATTCTTATTGATTTTCCAGGATTTAATTTACGAATCGCTAAGTGGGCGAAAGAACAAAATATTCCTGTTATTTTTTATGTCTCACCACAAATTTGGGCATGGAAGCAATCTAGAATCAAATTAATTAAACGGGATATTTCTAAGATGTATTGCATTTTACCTTTTGAAAAAGAGTTCTATGCAAATCTTGATTTTCAGGTGACTTATTTGGGTCATCCTCTCTTAGACGAGATTAGTAACTATAGAAGTAATAAAGAGAATCTAGCTTCTTTTTCGGAAAAGCCAATTTTGGCATTGCTTCCGGGAAGTAGATCGCAAGAAGTCAAAAGAAAATTACCATTAATGATCGAGGCTTCAAAAGCTTTTCCAAGCTATCAGGTTATCGTTGCTTGCTCTACTAATCTAGAGGAAGCTTTTTACCGAAAATGGGCGGATGATTCAATTAAATTAGTAGTTGGTGAAACGTATGGGATATTAAATCAAGCGAGTATTGCGTTGGTAACTTCTGGCACGGCTACCTTAGAAACCGCGTTGTTTCAAGTCCCTCAAGTTGTCTGCTATAAAAGCTCAGGGATTTCATATCGTATCGCGAAATTATTAGTGAAAATAAAATATATTTCATTGGTTAATTTAATCATGGATAAGGAGGTTGTTACTGAGCTAATTCAAGGTGATTGTTCTGTTGAAAACATGAAAATGGAATTACTTTTATTAGAAAAAAATCAGCCGAAACGCCTTGAAATGATAAAAAATTATCAAGAGTTATCTTCTTTGTTGGGCGAGATTGGCGCTAGCAATAGAATTGCGGCAGATATTATTGAAACTTTTTTTGATAAAAAGGGTAATCAATAACTTAATGGAATTAATGATATCTTGAGAAATCTATTTTTATTTTTAGTCTTGCTCCTTTTTAAAACTGGGTTTGCGCAAACAATGCAAATTGGTGTTTTGACTGATTATAAATTGAAGAAAATAAAAATTAATAAAGCATCTGGGAATTATCACGTAATGGCAGATTCAATTTATTTGGGTTTGGTAAATTCAAACGATATCATTGAGGTGATTTTTGTTTCGTCGGGTAAAATGATGCTTACTATTAAAGGGAATAAATATTCCGCCATCAGAAGAATTTATCTTTATCCTTTATTTGAAGAACAATCTATTCAGCTCACGGGAATTAATCCAGTTTTTAATGCCCGTCAGTATGAAGGGGATTTTGTAATTACCGCATTGAAGTCATCGATGCGAGTTGTGAACGAGATAGATTTAGAAACGTATCTAGAAGGTGTTATTGAATCAGAAGCTGGCTATACACAAAAATATGAATATTATAAAGTTCAAGCGATCATCAGTAGGACCTATGCAAAAAAAAATGAGCTAAAGCATTCTACTGATGGGTATCAATTATGTGATAGAGTTCATTGTCAGGTGTATCATCATAAACGATTAAATAATACACAAATTGATTCGGCAGTTAGCGCTACAAAACAGCAAATACTTTGCTTAAAGAATGGTGATTTTGCGCCCACCTTTTTTTCAGCTAATTGTGGAGGACAGACCTGTAATCCCTCGCAAGTATGGAATGAAAACATCGAAGGCTTACATTCATTTCAAGATACATTCTGCATATACACAAAACAAGCCACTTGGACTAAATCAATTCCAATTCTCGATTGGATTAGTTTCTTAGTTAATGATTATAATTTCCCTATAGATGACAGTTTGAGTATGCAATTACTGTACGATTTTAAACAAGAGGAGCGTCAAGCATTTTATTTACATCCAGCGTATGGAATTCCATTACGGGATTTACGGGAAGAATTTAAATTAAAATCTACGTTTTTCAATGCAAGAAAAGAAGGGGAATTGATGGTGCTTAACGGCCATGGCTTTGGTCATGGTGTTGGATTATGTCAAGAAGGTGCCATGAAAATGGCTCGAAATAGTTATTCTTTTGATCAAATCATTGGATTTTATTTCCCTGATTTTATGCTTTCTAAAATCATTTATAAGTAATCACAAAAATTTCTTCGTTTTCTTTTTTAAAGAATTTTTTTGATCGAGCATACGTTTCTAAATAATTTATATTATGAAGTTGCCTTAAGGTTCTTTGGGTTTCCGTTAATTGTTTTTTCATACTATTATTTTGAGTGATTAACTCGCTTCGTTTATTTAGATTATGCACCAATGAAAAAACATCTGTGTCATCTAAAAACAATGCATAAATAATAAATACAAATATGGTTAAGACATATTTATTTTTCAGGAAGGAAGGAATTTTAGCCATAGATCAAATATAGCATTGTTGAAGGTGCCTAAACCTTAGCTTACAAAAAGTTATTAATGAAGCAGTGTTTATTTTTATTCTACACAGCTAGAGAAAAGGTCCCCCTCAAATAAGTCTCTAAAATCTTTATCGAATTGGAACCAAGGGTCAACTTTTCGTAATAACTCACATGCTTTTTCAGCATTTTTATCTCTTTCTCTTAGGATAATGGCAGAATACATTATTCCATATTTTAAAACTTTTATGTCTGATTCGGTTAGTTGAATAGTATTACCAAGTTCATTTTTAAAACTATTGCTGAATTTTCCATCTATCTCTAAGCGTTCATATTTCAATAATTTGGGTATTTCAGCCGACCATATTACGTTTGCTGCTTTTGCATTTTTCATTTTGTATTTGTAATAGGCTTCAAGGAAATTTATTGTAATTGGATTTAGCGTTGTTTGTTTGTACAAATCAATCGCTTCTCCTAAATCTGGGAGATTACCATCCAAATGAACTTCAATGTATTCACGTAATAAATAGCCCTCTAAATCATTGATGAAATTTTGATGCTCTACATCATTTAACACCCCGTTTTTGTCCAATTCTACAGCTGATTGTAAAGCTGAAATGGATTCTTCTAAAGCACTTTCGAATTCTGGTTCTGCATTGCCTTCCTTTACTAATCCGTATAAACCTTTTGCTAAAAATAAATAGGGGGTAGGGTCATTTGCGTATTTTGGTTTTGCAATGAAATCAGAAGCTCTAAGCGTTAATTTTTCATAATTTGGCTTAGGTTTTTGTGCATATAGCGCTGCTAATTCAGGGAACACACTTCGTACCGTAATATAATCTTCGATTTCGGTTTCAATTTCGGTTTCGTTGTCGGTGTTTTTATCAAAAACCACGGTTAAAGTAATGGTATAATTACCTAATTTATTGAAAGTAACCTTGATTTTTTCGTTGGTTTCACTTGATCCTTTTTCAAAGTCCCATTCTTTTCCTTTGGTGCCACTTATAGCCCATAGATAACTTGGTTTTCCTTTGGTATTTTTTAAAATACTTTTCAATTCTACAATATTTTCAGGCTTTACAACTCTTTCGAATACAGGTTCCACGAGTCTTTTTGCTGCGGTTATTTCAGCTGTTTGTGCACTCAGAGATAGGCAACTGAAAAGTGATAAAATAGCGAGTAAAAATATTTTTTTCATAGGTAAAAATTTGGGGCAACTAATTCAAATTCTATGCCGAATTTACAAATTAATTGTGACTTGATAATAAGAGGGATAATATTTCTTGCGCTGCTTCTGCTAAAACTGTTCCAGGGCCATATATTCCGAATACCCCTTCTTCTTTTAAATAGGCATAATCTTGCTTAGGAATGACTCCTCCAACAACTACTAGAATATCCTTTCTATTTCTATCTTTTAATGCTTTAATCAAAGCAGGAACTAAGGTTTTATGTCCAGCAGCTAATGATGAAACGCCTACAATGTGCACATCGTTTTCAATAGCTTGCTTGGCGACTTCATCAGGTGTCTGAAACAAGGGTCCCATGTCAACATCAAATCCAATATCAGCAAAGGCAGTTGCTATTATTTTTGCGCCCCTGTCATGGCCATCTTGTCCCATTTTGGCGATTAATATGCGAGGTCTTCGACCCTCTAATGAAGCAAAATTGTTACACAATTCTTTTGCTTTAATAAATTGTTCGTTTTTCATAGCTAGTTTTTCATAAACGCCACTTATGGTATTTATTTTGGCTTGATACCGCCCAAATTCATTTTCAAGGGCATCTGATATTTCTCCAAGGGTGCATCTTGCTAAAGCGCATTTTATGGCAAGTTCGAGTAAGTTATCTTTTCCATCTTTTGCTGCCGCTTGTAATGTTTTTAATAACGCATCTACTTTATCATTGTCTCTATTTTCCTTGATTTCTTTTAGTTTTATCAATTGCTGTTTGAGCACTTCGGTATTGTCAACATCTCGTAATTCAAGCGTTGACTCTTCAAAATTCGTGAAACGATTAACGCCAACGATAACATCCATTACTGAATCGATTTGTGCTTGTTTTTTTGCCGCAGATTCTTCGATTCTCATTTTTGGAACGCCTTTTTCAATTGCTAGCGCCATTCCTCCTAAATCTTCTACCTCTTGAATCAGCATTTCTGCTTTCTCTATCAGTTCTTCTGTCAAATATTCTATGTAAAAACTACCGCCAGTTGGATCAATAAATTTCGTTACACCAATCTCATGCTGTAAATATAGCTGAGTATTTCTCACTATACGTGCTGAAAAATCTGTGGGTAATGCAATGGCTTCATCTAAGGCATTGGTATGTAATGATTGTGTCCCACCAAGAACGCCTGCCAATGCTTCAATACATGTTCGAGTAATATTGTTGAATGGATCTTGTTCTGTTAATGACCAACCTGATGTTTGACAATGAGTTCGTAAAATCAGTGATTTAGAATTACTTGGATTAAATTGCTCTACCAGCTTGGCCCAAAGTTTCCTACCCGCTCTGAGTTTGGCTATTTCTACTTGAAAATTCATGCCAATAGCCCAGAAAAAACTGAGTCTTGGAGCAAATTCATCAATTGTTAATCCTGCTTTTATTCCTGTTCTAATATATTCTAAACCATCTGCTAAGGTATAAGCAAGTTCAATTGCGGCTGTCGCTCCTGCTTCATGCATGTGATACCCAGAGATTGAAATAGAATTGAATTTTGGCATATTTAAAGAGCAATAGGAAAAAATATCAGCAATTATTTTCATGGATGGTTTAGGCGGATATATATAGGTGTTCCGAACCATGAATTCTTTTAAAATATCGTTTTGGATCGTCCCTGAAAGGTTTTTTATTTCAACGCCTTGTTCGATGGCTGCACCAATATAAAATGCTAATATTGGCAAAACGGCTCCATTCATTGTCATTGAAACGGACATTTCTTCTAAAGGAATGTCCTTGAAAAGAATTCTCATGTCTTCAATCGAATCAATGGCAACTCCTGCTTTTCCTACGTCGCCGATCACACGAGGATGATCAGAATCATACCCACGATGTGTCGCTAAATCAAATGCAACTGAAAGTCCCTTTTGTCCTTCTTTAAGGTTTTTTTTGTAAAATGCATTTGAGTCTTCAGCGGTTGAAAATCCTGCATATTGTCTAATTGTCCATGATTTAGATAAATACATGGATGCATATGGACCTCTTTTATAGGGGAATTTTCCTGAATATTCTTGGTTTACAAGGCTTGGATTACTTGGATAGTCAAATATAGAGGGAACTACTATGCCATCATTGATTTCTACCAATGATTTTTCGCTGCTTAACAAATAGTTTTGCTTTTCTTGCCAATGTATATTGTTGAAATCAATCCTTTTCATTTGCACTCAATTTTTTCGTATCTGAATGATTCCATCCCAAGGAATGTTTGTTCTTTTATCCATTCATTATCTGCTGGATTTGAATTTTTGTATACATTCAGTCCAATTAGTTTGATATCCTTTTTCTCAAAATTTTCTGTGCGAATTTTGACTATTTTATTTACCATGGAAACTATAAGTTCTATTTTTTTTGGTGAATGTATTTCATTATAACTTTCTAATTTTTTGAATATTTCCCAAGCCCCGTCTCCAATTTTATCGGTCAAATGCTCCAAATAAAAACTTCCGCGATAAGCATCTTTAACTAATTTAAGATAGCTTTCTTCTTTTAATATCGAAGAGATATTGAGCGCCATTCGTTGCGTAAAAGTTGAATCTCCTTTGACGCTTCTAGCATCGTAGGGATGGATTTGAAGGTAATCTACACCACCAATAATGGCAGAAAGTGCCTCGGTTGTTTGTCTAAGTTGATTGCTTGTTGGATCTTTTAGTGATTTGTTTGTCCATCCTATTTCACCAATTACTTCAAATGAATTCCTTGGAATATCATATTGCTGTAAAATGGTTTGTACTTGTCCTTTTAATGCTCTGAATTTTGCAATTTCAATCATGAAATTGGAACCAACTCCTATGTTAAATTGGAAACTTATATTTTTTCTATTTTCTAGTAATAATATTACTTCATGCAGTTGGTTGGCAACATAAGCAAGTTCTTGTTGAGAATTTGCGCCACATTGTTGAAGTGCAAAGCCATTAATTTTTAGCTTTATTGGGATTTTCGTTGTGGCAATCATGCCTACTATTTCGCCGGTATTTTCATTCGATGAAAACTCAAGGATAATGAAAAAATTGGGCTGATTTGAATACCATTTTTCGAGTGAATCTAGTAATTTTTGATTCGTGATTTGAACAAAAGTTGTGATGTAATTGAACTCTATATCTTTAAATAACTCATCCCAATTTAGATCATTTTTTAAGGAGGTA
>CAMCQW010000047.1 GCA_945877045.1 Chryseobacterium gleum | reverse complement strand
CCCACAATGTGTTTGAATTCCATTATAAAAACCTTTTTGGTTAATCTCAGAGGATTGAGTAGAGAGTTACAAATACATGTCTTCAGGAATATCATCCTGAATGGTAATGTCTATTGAAAAGGATTCCATTAACAGCGAATCCTCAAATTCGTAATAAATATCAACCAGATGCCAACAAGGATTTACAATATATTCGCCTAAAAAATTTCCGTCTTGAAAATAGCCCGTTTTTTTATCTCCGTTCAAATCTGTTAGCGTTCCAATTCCGGATGCTAAACCATTTTCAACTTGACCTAAATAAGTAGTCCAATCTGCATTCACTATTTTTCTGAACTCAGGGGCGGGTTCATACTTACTTGGAACTTGACTCCACGAATTACAGCATAAAATACTTGCAAAAACAGCGGTAACAACATGGCGATAGCCGGGTAATTCTAGAAAAAATTTCATGATAATGATTTTTAAAGGTTAAACAAATGACCATTAAAAGAAAGATGAATGAGGGGAGCAATTGTTTTTGAACCTTCGTTCCTCATTGCTTTTCCACCGTGCCTTGTCAGATCGGTTGGCTTTCGTTTTTTAAGCGAAACTCTTAATGATTTGCCCCTATAACGAAACAGAAAGTAAGTGTTACACTTTTTCTTTCATTCTTAGTTGAGCTCAGTCGATTTATATGGTAATCCCGTCCTTTTTCCTAATTTTACATGAGGAAAAGATACAGGAAGTAAACTTGCTTTTTATAAAAAAATGAGATGGGATGATGATAGCTAGAAATGTTCAATGCCATGAAACAAACAACTAATTGGGAGGTAATTAATGGGGAATTAGTGAGGGAGTTTTGCTTTAAGGACTATACCTTGGTGATTCAATTTGCAAATAAAGTAATGGAAATAGCGCATGCACAAAATCACCATCCTGAAATTACGATTTCATACAACAAAGTAATAGTAGCGATACATGAGCATGATACCGCAAGTATTAGCGATAAGTGCCACCGGTTTGCAGAAAAGGTAAATGCCTTAGATAACCTTTGATTATCAACTAAATAGAAGCTACTACGGATAGTTGCCAAAACATTCTACCAAAGGTGAAATCATAAAGAGTCGCTAACAAATATATTCCGCCAATTATTAATACTAACATTACGAAAATGGGGTCTATTACACCCTTTGTTTTTTTTATCGGTTGCTATTGCTTAATTTTATAGTTGTAAATCAATGTGTTAATGCGCTTTTTTCAGCTCCAGATTAAAAGTGCTCCTGTTTTTTTACAAAATAATTTACTTAAAGAAATAACATGAAATTATTATTTTTAGAACTACTCCTTATTTTAGCGACACTTTTTTCAGGATGTGTAAATGAACCAAAGAAAAAGACAAATGAACCAAAACCCAAAGTCACTCAACTCCAGAAAGATGACATTCAACTTGTCGGTCTAACTAATTTTTCTGCGATTTTTAGCCTCAAAGAACCGACGGCTAATCAACAAAACTGGGTGCTAAAATTAAACCTTTCGTCAAATTCAAAACTATATAAGGACAGCACTTATACCAGTAAAAGTAAATACGCCGCGATTACGGAATTTTTAAAACAAGTGATGAAAGTCCCTTTTATTGAAGCGCAAAGCGTTAATTTTAAATACAATGGAAGTGGATTTACCACTATTGCTCCCATTATGGGGACGAAAATTGATACCGCAGCGCTTAGGGTCTTGATTACGGATGCAAAAAAGAACAAGGTACAATTAATCAATTTAGTGAAAGATAGCCTCTACATGATGCCTTACGATCTAAATTCGCAAAAGACAAAGGATGGAAAACTCGCGCTAGAGAAATGTCTTCAAACTGTAATTACCTTGAGTTGTAGTCAAGGGACATACTCAATTGACAAATCCATTTTTGCTTCAGGCTTGCAATTAGACACGGCCATGAAAGTTAAAATTGATATTCTCCCTATACAAAAACGCTTACAAGTAATTGCGAATAATATTGAAGTTCCTTTGGCTGAAATTCTAAAAGAAATCCCTGAAAATGACACCACATTAATGGCAGATAAGATTGTTTTTACACGGGTTAATATAAATGCATTGGTCAATGCCCTGATAAAAATAATTCCTACAGGCGTACATAAGAGTCAAAACATTATATTTCTAACAAGAGGTATTCCGAAGGGCCTTAAGCAAGGACTGCTGAATTTTGTGGAAGTAAGTATCAAAGAACAAAAGCTCTGGCTCTTTAAAAACGGAAATTTAATTATTGAGACCGATGTGGTTACCGGAAACAAGAGCCGCGGTCACTCTACGCCAATAGGAAATTACAACGTGAAGTCAAAGGCACGTAATGTTACACTTAGAGGCCCTGGATACGCTTGTCCAGTTTCTTATTGGATCCCCTTTTTTGAGGGATATGGACTTCATGACGCGAATTGGAGAGGGCGCTTTGGGGCAACAATTTTTGAAACCAGAGGTTCCCATGGTTGTGTAAATATTCCTCCCACCAATGTTCCAATTATATTTGCAAATGTGGAGGTTGGAACGCCTGTTTTTATTACGGATTAAGCTTAAACGGGATTCTCATAAATAGTTGATTCTCCCAAAAGAGGAACAAAAACTTCCTTCGCTTTTAAATTCTATAAGGGATAATTACCAAAGGCCAAAACTAGTGGGGCAATCATATACACACGTCTCGAATAATTATTAGAAAGAGCGATAATGGTCATTTTTTCCTTTTCTAATCTTGCAAATATACCTGTAGAGCCGTGCCACCAAGCAGTGTGAAAGAAATAAGATGATTTTCCTTCTTCTTCTTTCATGCGCCACCCCAATCCGTAGTTATTCGTCCCCGGATTTTCATAGCTATACCCTTTAAACATTTGCTTTTTAAGGGAGTCACTGATAAAGTTCGTGTAGATCGCATTGTCAAGCAATAATAAATCTTTGGCAGTAGTGTAAAGGTTTTTATCCCCATAAACTCCATCCAAATGCATGTACGGGTGTTTTTCTCCATTTGCCTTATAGGATTGGGCATGTTTATTAAATTGATCATTGTTTTGCAAAATAAAACTATGTTTCATTTTTAATGGCTCAAAAACAAGTTCCCGCATGACCGTAGGAAATTCCTTCTTGGTGACAACTTCAATTAATAATGCCAAAAATGCGAAGTTGGTATTGCAATAGGAAAAACGTTTTCCAGGAGAATTGTTTAATGGGATGTCATAAGCCTGCATAAGAGTTAATAGATCTTTGTTTTTCAAGACTTGATTTTTCGGGTAATAGTTTTCCGAAAAATAGCCATAATAAGGAAGGCCGCTTCGATGGTTCAATAACATACGTATTGTTATGCCTGGATAAGGGAATTTAGGTAGATAGTGGGTGACTTTTTCGTCCAATCGAATCATTTTTTGGTCTACTAGACGCAAGACAGCGATTGCCGTTGCAACTTTACTAATCGAAGCTACATGAATGGAGGTGGTATCTGTCATTTTCCATTTACTTTCATTGTTAGCATAGCCATTTATCCGCTGGTAAATTACGTGTCCGTTCTTTGCTACAAGAAATTGACCACTAAATTCTGCATTATAGATTGTCTTTTGGAAGAAGGTATCAATGATCTTATTTGTTTTTTTAATCCAAGCAGGAGATGGAGCTTCAAAAGAAGTTTCATAACTCATTATTTCTTTGGGGGGAACATTGGCGCTTGAAACATTATCTCCAGATGAACAATTCACTAGCAAGAAAAGGAGAAATAAAGAAGAAATTGAAATAAGTTTGTTCTTAAAACTTGAAAAAAATGTGGGAATAAGATGGTCAAAAATCATTTGAATCGGATACAGTTAACGAAAATAAAGGTACTAATTATATGAGCATTCAATGGCTAATTCTATATATTTGTGCATTAAAAATTGTTTCCTAGCATAAATAATTTGCAATAATCGCAGGCAAAAATTATTCACTTGAATTAGGTCGAGCGACAATTACAGGTGCTATTCCTGATTTTTTTTTTATCTGGGGAAAAATAAAAATACGATGCCTTTGTCAGAGCAAGAAAACAACTTGGTTGTTGAACCTTACGGAATCATCATAGCAAATGGAGCGGCCTGTAGCGAGCTACTACTTAACACTAGTTTAAGTAAGGCCACCATGGTGGTGGCGCTCGATGCTGCAATAGAGAGAGTGGTAGAATTAGGCATTAAACCAACTGTGTTATTAGGAGATTTTGATCGTGAATTTAACTTTTCCATTTATAAAGAAAAGGATCCAGCTCTTGAGGTGGTTCATATCGTAAACCAAGACAAAACAGATTTAGAAAAAGCATTTGACTTTTTGATTGAGAAAAAAATTCGAAATGTAGAAGTCCTATGGGCAACCGGTCGACGGAGCGATCATCACTTTGCTAATATCGCCTGTCTAGTTAATTATCGAAATAGCTTAACGATTACCTTAATTGATGATTACTCAAAAATATATTTACTTGATAAAAAATATGAGAATTGGTTTGCCGCCAACACGATTATTTCATTAATTCCTTTGGGTAAAGTGACTGATATCGTCACGGAAAACTTATATTATCCTTTAGAGAATGAAGACCTTGATGCCGGTTACCGCATGGGCAATAGTAACCATGTTATAAACGATGGGATCGTAAGGATCGAACATACGTCGGGCGATTTGATTTTAATGGAATGTAAGGACTAAAAAAGATTTTTATTGATCTTTATTATCTTGATTGGTATCAACTTCTAACAAATCCCAATTGGTATCATCCCCTTCCTCGTAAATTTCGAACATTGGTTCTTCAAAAGATTTGGTTGTTAATTTACGCTCATAACTTAACAATAGGCTCGGCAGTAAAATCAAATTAGTAAATAGAGCCACGAAATAGGTGATTGCTGACAAATACCCTAAAGCCTGTGTGCCGCCAAAATCAGAAAACACAAAAACGATAAATCCAAAAAACAAAATCACGGAGGTATATATAATACTCAATCCTGTTTCACGAATTGAAATTGCCACGCATTCTTTTAAATCCCACTTTTTTAATTTTAATTCATGGCGATAATGGGCCAGAAAATGAATGGTGTTATCCACCGTAATTCCAAGCGCAATGGAAAAAATTAAGAGTGTCGATGGCTTTAGTGGAATACCAAACCAACCCATGATTCCGGCTGTGATGATCATCGGAATAATATTAGGAATCATGGATACCACCACCATTCTAAACGAATAGAAGAGTATGGACATCAACGCCGCAATAGAAATAATAGCAAAAATGATACTTTGCCAAAGATTATTTAAGAGGTATTTTGTTCCTTCAGAAGCCACTACTGAAGTGCCTGTTATTTTCACATCATAAAAGTCTTTATCAATCGCTGAGCGCAAAAATGGCAGAAATGTTTTTTTACCATAGAAAGACTTTATAAATTCCGGGGCTTCATTAAATTTACTTTCTAATTCGAGATTTCCTTTACTTAAAAGGGGAATCATATTATTAAAAATCCCTGTATAATTAAATACTAAAGAGTCATAATAGGCTTGCTTTCCTTTTAAAGCAATGGCGTATAAAGATTCAATGTGCTTTCGCTCAGGATTCATGATGCTGTCTATGCGTGCACGGACCATATCAACCTCATCGGTCACTTGATACGAACCTAAATCCCTCATTTGAGTTCTAATACGAATGATTTTATTACTGGTGTCGACCAAATCTTTTAAGGAAAAGGCCGAATTAGAGGCGCTTGTATTGAATCGATCAACATATTTTTTTAGGCGGATTTTGTCATTGCTGTTGATGTTGGTATACATGGTAGAGTCATTATTGTAAAATGACATATTTACAAATTTTACCAGATCTACAACCGAAATACTTTTTGCAAACAGGGTATCATTCGCAAACATTTTCTGGACATCTTCCACCTTTCCAAGTGTCACTTTGTCGAATAGTCGGGTTCTTTTTTTATAATAAACCAATACTTCAAAAGGAACGGAGCCACCGAAGTTTTTCTCCATAAAATTAATATCCTTTCGAATTGGGTCATTTGGAGGAAGATCCCCTGTAATATTTCCTGTAACACGCATCTGAAAAATACCGATTCCCGCCACCACTGTTAAAACGATCGTAACGATATAAATAGCGGGACGATAGTTACTTGTTAGAACAACTAAACGATTTAAGAAGCCAATAGCCGCTTTTCTGTCCAAATGTTTTAAATGTCTTTCAGAAGGATTTCTAGAAAGGGACATAAAGATGGGAATCAAACAAACAGACACCACATAGCAAAGCATAATATTTATGGATGAAATCACCCCAAATTCAAAAAACTTCTCCGAACTAGTATACAAGAATGTCATGAAACCAAGTGCCGTTGTGACATTGGTAAGAAACATCGCTGTTCCTGTTTTACGAATCATCCTGCTTAATGCCTTTGCCTTATTGTTATGACTTCGGAATTCATAATGAAACTTATTATAGAGGTAGATGCAATTTGGAATACCAATAACAATCATCAAAGGAGGAATCAAGGCCATCATCAACGAAACATTATAGCCCATCAAACTTATCGTGCCTAAAGCCCAAACAACAGTTACCATCACCACCACAACACTGATAAATGTTACGCGTAATGAACGGAAAAGGAAATACATAAAAAGAGAGGAAATTAATACGGACAGAAAAATAAACGTAAACATTTCACTTAAAACACGCCTGCCAATTTGAACACGCATGTGGGGTAAACCTGCAAAATGCATCTCTCCAAAAACAGGCTTGTAAGCAGTCGCTAATTTCTCAACATTAATTACAACCTCTTGTTTTTTTTTGTCTATTAAATAACTTTCGTCAATATTTACTAGCATTAAACTTACATCCTCTCTCGCATTATATAGCAAATCGGCGTAAAGTGGATTGTTTCTAATTTCATTTTTTATTTCCTCAATACTTTTCCCGTCTACCGTGGAGGTATCAAAATTATGATTGCGGCCGGTGTAAATTACCTGTGGGATAAAGGTTTCTCTTAGCGTATCATTCATCAATTTTACCAATTTGGCTTCGCAAATTACCGCCGTAACACCATCAATTTTTAAAATACTATCTGCTAATCCCTTCCATTTCAAGAACTTTTTTTCGGTGTATAAATCCTTCGATTTTATAGCAATGACTAATGTTGAACCGTCTTCGCCAAATAATTTTTTGAACTTTAAATAGGTTATTTGGCTTTCATTATCTTTTGGAAGAAGATTGCCATACTTATTGTCTATTTTGAGTCCTGCTTGAGTATAAAAACCAAAAAATACGGTCAACAAAGTTATTATCCCAAGGATAATAAATCGGTTTCTCAATATAATGTTGGCCATTATGTTCCACATAATCAAACAATTTTCGTTGTCAAAGATAAGTTTATTTTCGCGAAGACAAAGACTAATCAAGCTACAAACTATAAATGAAGGCAATCCTCTTTTGTTTTTTTATGCTGTCAATGAGCTAATTTGCTATATTTACTCAATGAAGAATTTGCTACTACTATTCGTTTTTACTCAATTCATTTGCGTATTTATTCAAGGCCAAATTGTCGGTTTAGATGTAAAAAAATACCGCATTGAATTAGCCGTTTCGGATAGCTCAAATGAAATAGTTGTCTCCCAACAAATCGATTTTATGTGGGCTAAATCCACAGGGGCACTATTCCCTGTCTTTAACTTAATTCAAAATAAATCCGCCAAAAAAGGGATGCTGGTAAGCTCAATAACACAAGGCGGAAAACCAATAACTTTTCTTCAACGGAATGATTCGTTAATTGTAAAAAACATGTCGCCTTCTAAAGAAAACCTTTATTCCATTCAAATTTGTTTTTCTGGAATTCCATTAGACGGGTTAGTTATCGGTGAAAACAAATATGGTTCACGGACCATGTTTGGCGATAATTGGCCAAATCGGGCACAAAACTGGTTTGTTTGTCATGATCACCCCAGCGACAAAGCGCTCGTAGATTTTATTGTTACCGCGCCAAAACACTATGAAGTGGTGGCAAATGGAAAACTAATTAGAAAAACAGAAGGGCCGAATGTAAATACGGTTGAATATACTTCCTCTGTTCCCTTGTCAACAAAAATTATGGTGGTGGGAATCGCGGAAATGAAGATCAAAGAACAGCGCAACAAAGACGATGTGGCACTTTATAGTTGTGTGTATCCAGAGAATGAAAAGGAAGGTTTTTACGATTTTGATCTTGCACCTGCTATTTTAGCTTTCTACAGCGCGTATTTTTCCCCTTACGAATATGAGAAATTAGCGAATGTTCAATCAACAACTCGATTTGGTGGAATGGAGAATGCCGGGTGCATCTTTTATGATGAAAATTCGATTAATGGCACACGAAGTTGTGAGAATTTAATTGCCCATGAAATTGTACACCAATGGTTTGGAAATTCTGCCACTGAATCAGATTGGCCGCACATTTGGTTAAGCGAGGGCTTTGCTACTTATTTTACCAATTATTACATCCAACAGACGAAAGGGCAGGCTCCATTTTTAAGACAAATGAAACAAGATCGAGACAAGGTTATTAGGTTTAATAATTCCTATAAACATCCGCTCGTAGACAACACCTACGACAACTTAATGGACTTGTTAAATCCGAACTCTTATCAAAAAGGAGGGTGGGTCTTACATATGCTGAGGCGTAAAATTGGGGATGAAAAATTTCATGAAACCATCAAGGCGTATTACCAAAAATATCGCTTAGGAATTGCCTCTAGTGAGGACTTTGCTTCAATTGCTATTCAACTAAATCCAACTGCGAACTTACAAGTTTTCTTTAATCAATGGCTCCACCAAGTTGGTCACCCGATTTTGAAAATTGAACATAAAATTGATTCAAAAGACTTAAACATCCAATTCTCGCAAGTTCAACTACCTCTTTTCACCTTCCCTATTTCAGTTGACATCCTCTTTCACGATGGAAGTCATACAATTGAAACAATTGAAATTTCAGAAAAGCAAAGCAAATGGCAGAAACATTTTGACAAAGCCATCAAGCTAATAGAAATCGATCCACGCGTAGAATTACTCTTTGAATTGAAATAATCCACCTTATCTTTACTTAGAAATACTAACTTTATAGCATGAATGAATCAAATTACGTAGAGGCTTTCGAGGAATTACAGGAAATTGTTAGTGAAATGGAAACCGGAAACATCAACATTGATGAATTAGCAATAAAAGTAAAGCGCGCCGCTGAACTTATAAAAATCTGTAAGTCCAAATTAAAAGCAACGGAGCTCGACGTCCAAAAGATTCTGGACGAATTAGATGATGTTCCGGAAAATAATTAAGGCTTTTTTCTAACTTTGCATTTCAATTTTTAGGTAAATGTCAGACAATCGATATCAAGCCCGAGGAGTTTCAGCGGGAAAAGAAGATGTTCATAATGCTATTAAAAACATCGATAAGGGATTGTTTCCAAAAGCATTTTGCAAAATTGTTCCAGACTATTTAGCTGGGCAAGAAGATCATTGTATCATTATGCATGCCGATGGAGCTGGAACAAAATCTTCGCTGGCTTATATCTATTGGAAAACCACCGGAGACTTGTCTGTTTGGAAGGGGATTGCGCAAGATGCCTTGATAATGAATCTTGATGATTTACTTTGTGTGGGAGCCATTGGTCCTATACTGGTTTCCTCAACCATCGGAAGAAACAAAAATGTTATTCCGGGCGAAGTTCTTTCAGAGATAATAAATGGAACGGAGGAACTTTTACAGGAACTGAGGACTTATGGCTTAGACATTCATTCTACTGGAGGTGAAACCGCCGATGTGGGTGATCTTGTGAGGACAATCATTGTCGATTCAACTGTGATTTGTCGAATGAAGCGATCCGATGTTATTTCAAATAGTAACATACAACCGGGTGATGTCATCGTTGGACTCGCTTCATACGGACAGGCAAGCTATGAGCATGCTTACAACGGCGGCATGGGAAGCAATGGATTGACGAGTGCGCGACATGATGTTTTTCATCATGATTTAGCTACTTTATTTCCAGAAAGTTATGACGCCGCCATTCCTGAAGAATTCATCTATAGCGGGGGCATGTCATTAACAGACCCGATTGAAGATTGTCCGCTTAATGCGGGGCAATTAGTGCTATCACCTACTCGCACTTACGCACCGGTTATAATTGAAATGCTTGCTAATTTCAGAAAGGAAATACATGGAATGGTTCATTGTTCAGGCGGTGCACAAACAAAAATATTACACTTTATTGATGATTTGCATATCGTCAAGGACTCCCTCTTTGACACGCCAACATTATTTAAGTTAATTCAATCGCAATCTCAAACCCCTTGGCAGGAAATGTATAAGGTATTCAACATGGGGCATCGAATGGAATTATACGTACCGAAAGAAATTGCTCAAAGCCTGATCGATATTTCGAAAGGATTTGGTATTGACGCTAAAGTTATTGGTCATGTGGAAGCCAATAAAGGCCGTAAAGTCACCATAAAAGGCCAGCACGGAGAATTTGTTTACGAATAAGTTCATTTTTTTCGCTGAAAATTCTAAAAAAACAAAAGGATTTATTATTTTTGCCGTCCGTTAACGCGGAGGTGGGATGGGTGAGTGGCTGAAACCAACAGTTTGCTAAACTGTCGTACGGGTAACTGTACCGCGAGTTCGAATCTCGCTCCCACCGCGTAAGTTAAGTATGGTGAGACGTGAAGGGAGATTTGAACTCGTTCGACCCGGAGCGAAGCGTAGAGCACTGAAGCAAAGCTGAAGTAATCTCGCTCCCACCGCGTAAGTTGATTATGGTGGTGAGACGTGTTTGATAACGATCAAACTGATAGCAATAACAAAACATCACTAAGTTCGGGGCGTAGCGTAGTCCGGTCATCGCGCCTGGTTTGGGACCAGGAGGTCGCAGGTTCGAATCCTGCCGCCCCGACAAGGGGGATGAAATTCATCCCCCTTTTTTATTAATAAGATTTAGGTC
>CAMCQW010000046.1 GCA_945877045.1 Chryseobacterium gleum | reverse complement strand
TTCGCCTGTCCCGACCGAACGTAGTGAGCGACGGGAAGCTATAGGACCAATATTAAACACTAATAAAACAACTTTTTGTTTTATTAAAATTGGTTTGCAAAAGTAGAAAATTCTTTAAGAAATACAAGTTCAAAATGTGTTTATTTTATGATGGATTCGCTTTATGGTATAAATAAATACGACCATTCAAAAGAATAAAGTTAAATATGCTTAAAATGTTGGCCCAATAAGGCTCATCTAATTATTATGTGAATATTATTCTTACTTTGAGTAAAATTAACTGTTAAAATTGATTATATTTTTATAATTTCATTTAAAATTATCTTTTATGGCGTCTATTACAGATTTAAAAAAAACGAAGATTCGATTGGTATTAACCATTATCTCAATAACTTTTTTTACCATTTTTCTTGTTTATTTCCTTGTTCGGTCTAGCAGTTTTTGCCTCCACGGGAATTATTTATGATAAAGCAATAAACATTAGTTCCATGAACTTAAAATATGCTGGTGGTGCCGGGATTCATTACCTTTTATTCCCCAAAAAAGACGTGTGGACACGCTTTGATTTTGCTGTCAACAATGAAGGTAAAACCGGCGTTTATCTTTACATGGGTTGTGCGTTTTAGGATGAATTGGGTTGTTAATTTAACATCTTTACGGGGAATTTATCTACTTTTTTTGAATATCATGCGAGTTACTTATCGTTGACTTATTTTAAAATTTCTTATGGATTATGTTTCGTTAATTGCAAATACGGGTGTTCAAATAATAGATTTAAGAATTAAATTAAATCATGAAAAGTTTAGAACATTAAAATTCAATTATTTTGAGGGACTTGATAGTTTCTCTCTAAATTATTGGTTTGATGAGTTGATTGAAATCAAAAACATAGCAAAATTTATTAGAAAGTATGACCTTGAACAATTGGTTAATTAAGAATATCATTATCATCAGCTTGTTATGAAAACATCTTTAATATAATATTTTATTAACATGCCGAAACTAAAGTATATTTATTTTTACCAAAAAAAATCAAAATATGAAACTTCAGTTTACCCTCGTATCTTTATTCTTCACCTTAATCATGTTTGCTTCTCAGCCTAGGAAAGTATTGATTATTGGAATAGATGGTGTTCGTACGGATGCTTTACAACAAGCAAACACTCCCAATATTGACGCCTTGATTGCTTCAGGTTTTTATACCTATGAGTCCTGGCATGAGGGTATAACAGTATCCGGTCCGTCATGGTCTACCATAATGTGTGGAGTAGAATTTCCGAAGCACGGAGTAACCAGCAATTCGTATTCAGGAAGCAACTACAACCAGTACCCCTATTTTACCCGCCTTGCTAAAGATTGTCTACCTGACTTATATGAAGTTCAAATCGTGCAATGGGCTCCTATGAGCGATAATGTGTACAACGATGGATGGGACCAAAAAATTAAAGTGTGTGATGGATGCGGCGCCAACAGCGTTTCTGCTGCGCAAACCCAACTGGCCAATCCTAATTTGGATGTACTTTTTGTATATTTTGATGAATGCGACTTAACAGGGCATTCTATTGGATTTAACCCTGCGAATCCGGCCTACATTGCTGCTATTCAAACCGTTGACGGTCATATAGGTAGCATATTAAACGCCTTGTACAGTCGTCCGAATTATGCCAATGAAGATTGGATTATCTTATTAACCACCGATCATGGCGGCATTGGAACTGGGCATGGAGGAAATACCAATTCAGAACGCAAGATTTGGTGGGTAGGAAGTGGAAACAACCCTGTTTCAAAACAACTCACCAATGTTGCTGATCCTGGAAGTTATGTAATGGGAAATCATAACGCACAAGTCGCGCTTAACAATCCGTCGCAAGCCGATATCGCGGTAACAGCACTTGATCATTTATTTAGGGGTACTTCCTGCAATCCTACTGACCCAGCGTTTAACTTAGATGGAACCTCATGGTTGGATTCCTTGCATTCAGATCCTATTGTTGCTACTACTGAAATTCAAGAAGATTTCATAAAAATGTACCCCAATCCTGCAACGGATATTCTGAGCATTTGGTTTGAGAATAATGATCAACAATCGATATCCTACGTGATTTATAACCTTCAGGGAAAGGCTGTGAAAGAAGAAGAGAATGCTGAAGCAATTAATGCAAATAAGCTCAATATCGATTTATCCAAGCTTAGACGAGGAAATTACCTCTTGAAATTTCAAATTGGAGGTAAGCTTCTCACCAAGCCCTTCATTGTAGAATAATTGTGTGCTTCTCAAGCGATCATAGGTAAAAATATTAGGATAGCATTGAAGATTTTTTCGTTGCTTTCCGTTTATCAATCTATAACTATGATTTATTCAACAAAGATGATCAAGCGTTTCAAATTTAATATAAAGGGAATAATAAGTTTGGAAAATCATCTTAGTTTAGGTGTGTGAAAAAGGTTCCGAATCAAAGTTTATTGTTTTTCTTTTGGTCATTTACGGCGGTTTTCATGGCCTATTCCACCATGTACGCCTTTAGAAAGCCTTTCAATGCAGGGACCTATGAAGGCGAAACTGTTTGGGGATTTGGATTAAAATCGATATTACTTACGAGTCAAATTGTCGGGTACATGCTTTCCAAGTTTATTGGAATCAAAGTGATTTCTGAATTATCTAACACCTCTCGAAAACGCTTAATACTTTACCTTATTCTTTTTGCTCATGCCGCACTTTTACTTTTTGCATTAGTGCCTGTTCCATATAAATTCATATGTTTATTTCTCAATGGTTTGCCGCTGGGCCTCGTTTGGGGGGTGCTTTTTTCGTTTGTAGAAGGAAGGAAACTAACTGAAGCCTTAGCTGCAGGTATCGCCATTGGCGCCATTCTCTCCTCAGGTTTGGTGAAATCCTTGGCAAGATACCTAATGGATAATGCCTACTTCAATTTACCAGAATTTTGGATGCCCTTCGCGGTTGGTCTTATCTTCCTACCTATATTGCTGTTGTCTATTTGGATGTTACAACAAATACCCGAACCTGATGCAGAAGACATCCATCTCAAGACCAAACGGTCTGCCTTAACTGGAAAAAAACGAATCCGTTTGTTATTTCTTTTTTTGCCGGGTATACTTTCGTTTGTTTTTTTGTACTTGTGCTTAACGGTATTTCGTGATTTTCGAGATAACTACGCTGTTGAAATTATGGAATCGTCTGGCGAATTCAATTCAGGAGTTTTTATAAAAACCGAACTTCTCGTTGCATTTACCGTTTTGCTAACGACCTCATTGGTCATTTTTGTAAAAAATAATTCCCGCGCTTTTTTTCTATGCCAATGGCTCATTTTATTGGGGTTTATCCTTATGTTTCTAGCAGGTATAAGCTTAAGTAATGGGCAAATTTCGTTTATAAGTTTTACCATTTTAAGCGGAATTGGCATGGCTATGGGTTACGTGCCTTTTCAAATCGTACTCCTTGAACGTTTTGTTGCGGCTTATCGAATCGAAGGAAACGTTGGATTCCTTATGTATTTATCTGATAGTTTTGGATATTTAGCAAGCGTTATTCTCATTTTTTCAGGGGAATTTGGTTGGTGGAATTTTAACAAAAGTGACCTAATTGTCCAATTGGCGATTTACGGCAGTGCTGCGGGATTGGTGTTTTCGATTTTTGGTCTTATTTATTTCCATCTGCGTGGAACTGTCTCTGAAAAAGCATTAAATATTTAACACTCAATTCATGTTTTAGTCACCTTAGGATTTTAAATTTACTTGTGAATTTCAGACTTATTATAATTTTATCTTTCCTTTTTTTGTTGTTGAACAGCATGCTTGTGACTGGTCAAAAAACAAAGAAAGTTTTAATCATCGGAATTGATGGTTGTCGTTCAGATGCTTTATTGAAGGCCAATACACCAACAATTGACTCGTTAATTTCCATTGGATTATTTACTCAAAGTTCATGGCATTTGGGAAAAACTAAATCCGGACCTGGATGGTCGAGTATGTTAACAGGCGTTTGGGATGCGAAACATCGCGTGCACAACAACCGATTTTCGGGACATCAGTTCGAGAAATACCCTTTTTTTCCAGCATACCTTAAGGCCTTGGATAGCACGATCAATAGCACTATAATCATAAGTTGGAAATCGCTAGCAAACCTTGCGCCGAAATTTGGTTGGGATCAAAGTATTTTCGCATACAACGACGAAGAATGTTTGCAAAAGACCTTACAGTGCCTTTCAACCCGAGATCCAGAAATCATTATGGTACATTTTAATGATGTAGACCACAATGGGCACCTTAGTGGTTTTGAACTTGACAACCCAAGATATATCAAAGCAATTGAAGGGTTAGATGAAAAAATAAAACGCCTGTTCTATTACCTTAATAACCGCCCTAATTTTACCAATGAAGATTGGTTAATACTCTCGTCCACCGACCACGGAGGAACAAAGCATGGGCATTCCAATAGTAGTGTAATGGAACGTAAAATTTGGTGGTTGGGTGTGAATTCAGCACTGCCTAAAGGTCAGCTAATTTCACAAGATCCGGGTTCATTTTATTACCCGGAAGTTCCTTTCTGTAGCCATGCTCAAACGCCAACACCCTATATTGTAGATATTGCAGCAACTGCCTTAGATTTTCTCATGCCCAATTCAAAGGAATTACCCTTAACTTTGGAAGGCAAATCATGGCTTAATAAACCTATTTCTAATGCGAAAAATTGACACCATCATTTTTGATTGGGCGGGTACCTTAGTAGATTTTGGGTGCATGGCTCCAGTTAAGGTCTTTATTGAAGTTTTTAGGGAAGTAGGCATAGAAATTACGGAAGCCGAAGCACGCGAACCCATGGGCCTCAGTAAGCGTCAGCATATTATAGCCATTATAAAACAACCGCGTGTGCAACAATTATGGATAGAACATTTCGGTGAACCTGCAACGAAGCGGGATATTGATATACTATACAAAGCATTTGAGCCGAAACTTTTAGCCTCGGTTTCAGACTACGTTGAACTCATTCCTGGCGTAGTTGAGACCTTGAACAAATTGCGAAAGCAAGGCATTAAAATCGGTTCTACCAGCGGTTACAGCCGCCAAGTGCTGGATAAAATCATCTCATTGGCCCAAGCACAAGGCTTGGAGTTAGATTACTCTGTTGCAGGAGATGAATGCAAGGAAGGAAGGCCATCTCCCTTTATGATTTTTAGAAACATGGAACATTTCAGTACCTATCACACAGATTCCGTGATCAAAGTAGGTGATACGGTTTCCGACATCGAAGAAGGATTGAATGCGGGGGTATGGACTGTGGCTGTTATTACAGGTAATGAAATTGGAATGTCGAACGGCGATTGGACTGCGCTATCCACTGAGAAAAAGGAAGAAATAATGCATCACGCCAAGGATAATTTTAATCGTTACGGTGCACATTTCATCTTAAAAGACCTGAATAGACTCATAGAAGTTATCGAAGAAATTAATCTGATTTTAATTTGTGAAACCAATAATCAATACTAACCTATGAAAACAGTTACAATTTTATTTTTTACAGCCTTTAGTTACGGAATTATGGCGCAATGCCAACCGAGTCCTGCAATTACTAACATTTACCAACCCATTGGTGCACTAAACTCACCTAGCGGTGGGCTGCTTACCCCTTCGAACTTTTATGCGAGTCCTGGACAACCCTTTAGCCAAGTGGTTACGGCAATGGCTCCTGAACAATTGACGGTTGCTAACCCTTTAGGATTTCCACCGACCATTACGGTCAATGTCAATTGGATTAGAGTAACGAACATTCAAAATCTTCCTTCATGGGTATCCTATCAATGTGGTGGGCAACTTGACCCCTCGGATCCGTGCAAAATGGCTTATCCAACATGGAGTTGCGTAAACGCCTATGCCAATACCGCAAATGGAACAGTACCCTTGAATGAAGTTCCAGGGAGTGTGTATTCGCTAGAAGTCATTGTTGACGCAAATGCGACTATTCTTGGCACCCAATCGAATTACAACGGAGGAAACATCAGCTTGTATATTTTAAATAGTTTGGTCAATAGCCTTTCCTTTGATTCTTGTAACGGAGGAACAATAAGCACTGCTACTTCAGGGGGATTTAACGATCCAGGAGCCTACGTTTACACATGGAGTAACGGACAACAAACACCTCAAATCAGTAACTTACAAAACGGGTGGTACACCTGTACAGTGTTGGACCAAGCCACAGGATGGGTTACTACCGATAGCGTTTTAGTAAGTGGGATTCAGCCCGTAATACTAGTGAACGATATTGCCGTAACGCAACCTACAAACACTAACAATGGCGCAATCAACGTTGCAGTAAGTGGGGGAAATGCTCCATTTAGCTATGCTTGGAGCGGTCCTAATGGTTTCACCGCTTCCACTTCCTCTATCACTAATTTGTTTGGAGGTACTTACATCTTGACTGTTACAGATGCCTCGGGTTGCGTTGCTACCAAAACGTATTTTTTAAGTGCTTTGGGCATTTCAAATAATTCTATAGGACACATTAAGTTATTTCCAAACCCTGCAAATGATTACATTATCGTAAAAGGATTAAAAAGCTCAGAAGCAACCGTTGAAATCGCCATTTATTCTTTAGATGGTGCTCGTGTAGCGATGAAAACCTATCACGTAAATGACTCGAAAGTTCAGATTGAAACAGCTGAGTTGGCCGATGGAAAGTACATGCTTGAAATAATACAATCCAACTTAAGTATTTTCAGGCCTTTTGTTATTAAGCACATGGAATGATAAATAATTTTCCAAAAGGAATAGAACTCTTCGTTTTTGATATGGCGGGGACAACGGTTGACGAAACCTTTGCGGTTCATGATGCCTTAATTGCAGCATTCGCCAGCGTTGGAAAAAACATCACTCGGAACCAAGCGAACCTTTCGGTCGGCGTACCAAAACCTTTGGGAATTGAGTCCATTTTAATAGCTTTCTTTGAACCTGCCAGCTCCGATGAAGTATATAAACTTCACAATAAATTTCTCGAAAATATCAATAAATATTACTTGGAAAAACAAATTCAGCCCACTGAAGGAACGCTTGAACTATTCCAAGCACTGCGATCTAAAGGCATAAAAATAATGTTAGATACCGGCTTTTCAAGTACCACAGCGGATATCATTATTCAACGTTTAGGATGGGAAGCCCTTATTGATGGGAGAGTTTGCAGCGACGAAGTACCAAACGGAAGACCTCATCCCGATATGATTTATCAGGCCATGGAACAGTGTGGAATTCAACATCCAAACCATGTTGTAAAAGTAGGCGATACGCCAGTCGATATCCAACAAGGGAAAAATGCAAATTGCGCTTACATCATTGCTGTGGATGCAGGAACTTTTCCCAAAGAGTCTTTAGAAGCTGAAAACCCTGATTTGATCGTAAAAAAATTGAATGAAATCATCCCTCTAATTGAAGCCCATGTATGATATAGCAATAATTGGTAGCGGTGTCTTGGGAAGTTTTCACGCATTTCATGCGGCGAAGGTTGGATTGCACGTTGCCGTCTTTGAAAAAGACTTAATGCCCATGGAATCGAGCGTTCGTAACTTCGGGCAAGTGGTACCATCTGGGTTTGCTCCAGGACGATGGCATTATTACGGAAGATATTCCACCAAACTTTATCTCGACTTACAGCAAAAAATAGGCATTGGAGTGCGTAATAACGGTTCGGTTTACCTCGCAAACACCGCTTGTGAAGCCCAGCTATTGGATGCCTTGCACGAGAGCTTCAACCAAGTAAATTATTCGTCGGAACCGATGAATCAGCAGCAAGTTTTATCCCGATGGTCGTCCATGAAAAAGGACTATGTTCGAAGTGGCCTATTTTTCCCTCAGGAAGTTTCTGTGGATCCGCGCATCATGATTCACAGAATTCACGGGTACATGATCGAACAAATGGGTGTGGACATGCATTTTCTTTCCCCCGTTATCGAATTGAACGACCGTGGTGATAAGGTTGAAATTTCCACGAGTAATGGAAAAAAAATTCAAGCGAAACAGGTGATTGTTTGCAATGGCCGAGATTTTAAAATACTATTTCCTGAGCTCTTTAACACTTCTGATATCGAGGTGTGTAAACTTGCCATGATGGTGACAAAACCTATGCCCGAAATTGACCTCAAAGGAAATATTCTTACCGGTCTCACGATTCGTCGTTATGAAAGTTTCAAAGCGTTACCCGAGTATTCCAACCTCCTTCCGGATCCAAAACATGAACCTTTGTTAAAGGAAGGAATCCACCTATTATTCAAACAGCGGATGGACGGCAGCATCGTGATTGGGGATTCACACCACTACCGAGATGTCAGAGAAAGTGATGCCTTGGGCTTTGATTACGAAACTCAAGTGGGAGATATGATTCTCAAAGCTGCACAAGAAATTATCCAACTACCCCATTGGGAACTTGCCGCACAATGGAATGGATTCTATGCACAAATGAAAGGAAAGGCTGAAATCTTTGACCAAGCTCACTCTGAAAATATCCGAGTTATATGTGCCATTGGTGGTAAAGGAATGACTGCATCAGCTGGATATGCCAAAGAATCGATTGAACGTAGTTTTAACCTAAGCCTCCCTAACTATGAGTAGTTTTTTGCGTTTTTTAGCAACTCTTTTATTCGTTTCCTTATTGAACCCAAGTTTCGGACAAACAGGAAATGTTGAAGGCGTCATTTGGGATGATAGAGGACCTACACCCGGAATCATCGTTACCTTGTTAAATGAAGAGCAATTTAAAGCACAGAGCGATTTAGATGGAAGGTTTTTATTCTCAAATATCCCTGTGGGAACTTATTCCTTAAGGATAGAAACTTACGGGTACAACGAATACCTGCAAACCGTTTCAGTATCCGAAAAAAACACACTTAGATTACCTAAAATTCAGTTGATCGAGGGGAAACAATATCAGGAAATCACCGTAAGTTTTTTGTCCAAAGTTTCCGAACAAAAGGCCATTAATCTCGTTAAGAATTCACCATCAGTGGTCAGCATCGTTTCCGCAGACATCATTGCCAAGCTCCCCAATAAAAATGCCTCGGATGTGGTTGCACGTGTGCCAGGAGCCTCTCTTACCCGAAATAAAGGAGAGGGAAGCAATATTTCCCTTCGTGGAACACCCATCGATTGGACCGCAACCTTTTTGAACGGAGACCGACTTCCTGTGGCGGATGAGGAAAATCCGACACGTTCTTTTGAATTCGAAATTCTACCTGCAGACATGATCGAGTATGTTTTTGTTTCAAAATCCACAACACCGGATATGGAATCGGATCAAATTGGGGGCTGCATTAATTTCATTTCTCGTTCTACCATAACTTCGAAAACTTTTAAACTGAATTTAGCTGGAGGCTATAACGCTTTGGCGCAAAAACCCCTTGGAACTCTTAATTTTTTATGGGGTAATCGAAGTAAAAATAAAAAATGGAGTTTCTTGGTCAACGGAACCAATTATGGGCGATATTATGCGGCAGATGTGTTCAAACTCATTTATGGAAGTAATTTTAACCATAGCTTAAACCGCTATGAATTAAGAAAATACGAAGGAACGCGTATAAATACCGCGGCGAATGCTGCATTAGAATTCCAACCGAACCCCAATTTTAAAATTGGAACTCACTTGATTTACAGTTATATGCAAGACGATAAATACCAGAAAAAACAAAGCTACAACTGGTACGAAGGATCAGGACAACGCATTCGCTTGCAAAACATTCACGGGAAATTAAACAGACAATTTTTTGGAGGAGATATTTATTCGGAATGGAAAATAACCCCTGCCTTGATTTTATTCACAAAGGTGACGCACTACGACAATCAATTTTGGTATGGAAACATTCCATTTGAGAAAAATGACGCTCGAAACGGTTATTTCATCAACGAATTTATTAGCCCCTTGCTTCAGTTTACGGACCAATCCTATGTAAGTTTATATGGAGGCACCATTGACCCGAACGATCCTGGGGGCTTTCCTGCAAAACTTATCGGACCGGATGACCCTTATGGCAACGGTGACAATCCCAACAATCTACAACCGCAGTACGCCACTATTTTTGGAGGCCAACCTCTGCGTGCCGACGATTTCGAATATTACCGAAGTTATACGGAAATCAATAAAACCAAAGAACGGGATTTGGTGGTTGCACAAACGAATCTGTCGTATGTCATTAATCCCCATCTCAAATTTAAGATAGGCACAAAATTAAGGCAGAAGGAAGGATCTCGAAGCATAAGCAAACACGAATGGTTTAAGGATTATTCTATACCGGGGAACAACAACCCATTCTTATTAAAAGATTTTGCACAAGAGTTGTTTTCCTCCAACCCAAACGGATATTTGGCCCCATTAGGAGCCAATTACGAAGGACAATTCTATCCGTTTCAAGACCGCCAAGAAATATCCTCTTTTTTAATCGACTCGGCCTATTTGTTACGGGAAATGCCCATGAATAAATTAAACCAAGAATATTACCAATGGGTAGGTTCTAATTATTCCTATTCCGAATTTCAATCTGGTTCCTACCTAATGGCCGATTGGAACATTAACAAATTATCCTTGGTGGGTGGCTTTCGTTACGAATATACCCGTTTCAATGAGGTATCAGACACCTTAACCGCTGCACTTGCCTTTGACTCCTTAACGGGAAGTCAATATAATATCCCAGAAGCAAGAAGTGTTTCTCGATCCTATGCTTTCCTGCTGCCCTCGCTTAACATCACTTATCGGATGAACGATAAAATCAACCTTCGCTTAGCCTTTTCACAAGGGATGAAACGTCCTAACTTCGAGCAAACAAAACCCGGATTTGCAATGATTCGATACACGGATTTGGTATATATTTTCGGAAACCCTAATTTAAAGCCTACCTATGCCTTCAATTACGATGCGGCTTTTGAGTACTTTTGGCCCGGTAAAGGAATGTTCTCAGTGGCTTTATTTTACAAAGACGTTTACGACCATATTTTTACCGTGACGACTGCAGATATCGATCCTTTTT
>CAMCQW010000045.1 GCA_945877045.1 Chryseobacterium gleum | reverse complement strand
CTCCATCGTCCTATTGAAAAAAATAATAGGGAACCAATGGCAAAATGCAAGAGTTGGTATTTTATTGGAACATATTGTTTAACTCGTTTTTTCCCTAAACGAAGATCTAGCATTATGAATGAAGTTATTATGAGAATAGATGTCAAGGATATCCACCAGAAATCTAAAAGGAAATAGTTGATTAATCCTTTGTCGGGACTTTGAATTAAAAACGAAAAGGTATCAAATGTGCTTAAACGTTGGCTAAACTGAAAATAGGCCACATCCCACATATTTAGCAAAATAATGATCGTTATGGTTAAATAAAAAAGGAAACTAGCCAATGCTTCTTTAATTGGTTGTAGCGATTTATTGACCGGTAATAAATAGAAAAACAAGTGCGGTAATGAATAAAGAGCGATGGTAGATAAGTCAAATGGTATGGCGTAAATAAAGTCATGCGCGCTTATATTTAAGAAGGAAAAATTAGCTGCTAAAAATAGCAATTTGGTGCAAATTATTGCTCCCCAGGTCATCAAAAAACGAATGGTTATAGGGGTCCAATGATTGATGCTTGTATTCATTGATGCCAAATTACAAAAAAGTAAGTGGGAATCCTTATCTTTGAATAAATAGAAAAAAATGAAGGAGAATCCTACTGAAAATAATCGCGCGCAAATTTTACAAGTATTACTTGACAAATCTGTCTTGAAACAAGACATCTCTAATGACACGGAAAAAGTTTTTGCTTTATTGAAGTCCCATATCAAAATTGAATTAGCAGAACTTCAAAAGAGTGTAACTGACAAAAGGGTACGTTTGTCTTTTCATGAAAAAGGGGAGGCTGAAATTCATGTTTATGTGGGAAGTGATGTCTTAGTTTTTACACTTCATAATAACGTTTTTAGACTACCCGATTCAAGTGCTTTGTGGGGAACATCGTATTTTAAATCGAATGAAAATAATGGTTATTTTGGGGTGATTTACGTATATAATTTTCTTGCAGAGTCATTTCTCCAAAACAGAATGAACGATTCAGGGTATTTAATAGGACGGATCTTAATCAATCATGAGCGCCATTTCTTAGTAGAGGGAAAAGGAACCTTAGGAAGGTTGTTTCAAGATCCACAAAATATGGAATTAAACGAGGAAATAATTGGTTTGATTGTGCAACTTTCATTTCACTATGCCTTAACTTTTGATTTATTAGTACCTCCCTTTGAAATCATGGAAGAATTATCTGTTGCACAGATTCAGCAGATCAGCGATGAATTAAAATTGAAAACGGCAAAACGTTTAGGTTTTAAAAGGTTGTCGGAAGAATCGGAAAATTAATAAAAAAAACACAATTTTCATTTGTCATTATTGTTTTTAACCGTATATTTGCACTCCAAAATTAACCTTTTGAGTGATTTGGCCCATTCATCTAGTGGTTAGGATATCAGGTTTTCATCCTGGAAACAGGAGTTCGATTCTCCTATGGGCTACAAGAGTAAACTAGTTGCTTTGAGCAAATAGTAGAATAAAAATAAAAAAGTAAAATAAAGTTATAGATTATGGCAAATCATAAATCATCAATCAAAAGGATTCGTACAAACGAAACGAGACGTGTATTGAATAAATATCAGCACAAAACAGCAAGAAATGCTACCAAAAGATTGCGCGAATTGAAAGATCGTGTTGAAGCTGAGAAATTATTCCCTACTGTTGTTGCGATGCTTGATAAGCTTGCTAAGAGACACATTATTCATAAAAACAAAGCAGCTAACTTAAAATCAGGTTTACAAGTATTGGTAAACGCTTTGTAATACTTGATTGAAAAATATTGAAAAGGGGCCTTAAGCCCCTTTTTTTATTAAGTTTGTTTATCATGAAATACTTTTTTCAGGTAATTTTCTTATTTAGTTTCTCTGCCTATTCGCAGCTTAATTTGGGGGTGGTGACTTTTGATACGCTTTCATATGCGCACAAGACAAACGGATGTTTAGATTCCATAGATCAGCAAAGCCAATCTTCATCTAGGGTGTTTCTTTTAAATTCTCCTTTGTCATTAGGGTCTTTTTTAGATCCATTTTCGATGCTTTTGCCTGCAGGGAATGTATTCCATGTCCCGAATAATAAACGTTCAATGTTGCACTATACCGCTCTTCCTCATATTGGAGCAGCCTATTCTTTTGGAAGTCAAGGAGCGCAACATTTGACCTTTACCTATAGCCAGGTTTTTAGAAAAGATTGGGTAGTGAATTTGAAGGCTGCTAACAATGCTTCAACTGGATTTTATCGTAATTCGGCATGGAAATCTTCTGATTATGCTTTGGCCATTGCTAAAAATTCACGGATTTATAGTTTTCGTTTTGATGCAGGTTTTTCAAAGGAAAGTCGAAATTTATCTAATGGAATTGTCGCTGATTCTTTAGCAACGTTGTATTCATTAACCCTCATTCCTGTAAAAAAAGAGAATGCTTATTCAAATTCCACTTTACGAACTATCCAGTTAGCCAATTTTATCGATTTTTCTGCTAAAGATTCTTCGCGATTTTTTGGCCTGACTTTTTATACTAAATTGAGCTCCTTGGATCGTTATTATCATGAAGAAGATCAATTAAATATGCTGTATTCATTGATTCAATATGATAGTACCACGACCTCGGATCATTATGGCGTGGTTGATTTGACAAATAAACTTGGAATTGGGTACAAGACAAGTAAGTTATTTTTCAATATGGGTGTTAATTCCAATTATTGGCGCTATAACAATCAAGGAACGATCCGCGATACCTTAGAACTGGGTTTGTTCTATGCGGGAATTTTAAAATTAGGGAATTGGCGAATAACTAATGACGCTTCGTATAATTTTATCGGGGCAAAAAATGCTTGGTCTATCATTTCTTCTGCAAGTTGGCGAAAAGACAGTCATTATTTGTTCATAGAGAATTCAAATGGTCAGATAGCTCCGCAAACTTTTCAACGCTTTTATCAAGCTAATAATTGCAGTTATTCACTTTCAGATTTCACCTTGCAAAAGGTTTATTCAATTCATGGAATAGTTAGGGAAAAGTTAGGTAAACATTATTTAGCATTAAGTTATAATTGGCAAGCATCACGACAGGTTTATGTTTATGACGGACAATCGTGGGTTAATAATTCAAATTTGAGTCAACAGGTGCTTGGCCAAGTTGGATTAAATGGAACGATTAAATTAGGTACTGTTGAGGTATCACCATCTTACCTACTAACGCTTATGGATAAGGATTATCAGTTTTATCCAATGCACATGATTTCTGCTCGCACCATGGTGAAAGGGGGTATATTTAAAGCGAAAAAATTAAAGGCGCTTGCTGCACTAAATATCATGTATTCAAGCAGCTATAAAGCTCCAAGGCTTATTTCAACTATGACCATTATTGATTTCTCCAACTTGCCGAATTCAGTCGTTCAAAAACCGTTACTAAATGCGGGTGTATTGATTGGATTGGAGGTCGAAACATTCCGGTTTTTTGCTCGCTTGGATAATATCGCTTATTTCATAAGCGACCGAAGTCAATTATTCATGGAAGGCTATACGCTTCCAACATGGCAAATAAAATTCGGAATCACCTGGGATTTTTGGAATTAATTTCAAAAAAAAAGCGACCTAAGTCGCTTTGATTACCGTTATTTTTAAGCAGTTATCTTTAAAATCTCCGCCCTTTTTTTTCCTATATCTGCCGGCGAATCCACCACATGAATTCCACATTCTCTTAAGATTCTTTTCTTTGCTTCTGCTGTATCATCATCACCTCCAACAATTGCACCTGCATGACCCATTGTTCTTCCTTTTGGCGCTGTTACTCCCGCAATAAATCCAACTACAGGTTTTGTTCCATTTTCTTTAATCCAGCGAGCTGCTATTGCCTCAAGATTCCCACCAATTTCTCCAATCATCACAATTCCTTCTGTTTCTGGGTCATTCATTAATAGTTCAACGGCTTCTTTCGTTGTGGTTCCAATTATTGGATCACCTCCAATTCCAATTGCGGTCGAAATTCCCATTCCTGCTTTTGATACTTGGTCTGCTGCTTCGTAGGTAAGCGTCCCAGATTTTGAAACGATTCCAATTTTCCCTTCTTTAAAAACAAATCCTGGCATGATACCTATTTTTGCTTCACCAGCTGTAATAACACCCGGACAATTTGGGCCTATTAATCGGCAATTAAATCCTTTAATATATTCTTTTGTTTTTATCATGTCATTAACGGGAATTCCTTCCGTTATGCAAACGATCAGTCCAATTCCTGCTTCTGCGGCTTCCATAATGGCATCAGCTGCAAATGCAGGTGGCACAAAAATAATTGAAACATCGGCGGCTGTTTTATCTACTGCTTCTTTTACAGTATTAAATACAGGTTTTTCCAAATGAATTGAGCCTCCTTTGCCTGGCGTTACGCCTCCAACAACATCGGTTCCATACTCAAGCATTTGGCCTGCATGGAATGTTCCTTCACTTCCTGTAAAGCCTTGAACAATAACTTTTGATTTTTTATTTACGAGTACGCTCATATTATTATAGATAACTTTTTTATTCTTGCAAATGTAATTAATGAGTTTTGATTGAGTGTTAAATCCTTATTTATTTTACATCCCAAACTTTCAGATTAAAGCTTAATATCGCATTTTGAGGTATTTGTTCTAATGTATGGTCTCCGTATCCTAAGTTTGGGGGAATAATCATAGAAATTTCACTTCCTTTTTGGGACATTATCAATGCTTCTTTCCATCCCAAGATTAAATCTTTAACCGCAAATGTGATTGGTTTCGTTTGTATATCTACTAATTTGCCACTTAATAATTTCCCCGTATATGAGATGCTTACACTATCTTGATACCGAATCTTTCGCCCCGAACCCATTGTTGTTATTTTGAAATATAATCCTGAATCCGTTTTGATCAACTTTAATTTATTTTTCGCGACGTGCGCTTTTATCGTGCTATCAAACGAAGTAAGATCTTGGTCAGAATAGGTTGAGCATGCTCCCATCATTAATGGTATTATTAGAAATAATATGTTTTTCATAATTGTATTGGGGTTATTTTAAAGCCTTCTTTTCTTAGTAGATTTAGCACGCCGTTTTCTCCTCCTAAATGTCCTGCACCCACTGCAAATAGTATCGATTGCGAAGTCGTCATTTTTCTTATTTTCTCTATCCAAACAGCATTTCTTTCATCAATAAATTTAAAATTGAAATACGGGTCTTGGATGTCTTTCATAAGTTCTTCATGAATTTTATCGACGTCCTGCATGAGATAGTTTTCTTGCGTGAGCTTAAAATTAGTTAGCACCTTTGATAAGTCAGCTAATTCTGTCATTATTAAATTTATCTGGCTTTTAATAGGAATACTATCAAATAGGGCTAATTGACTTTCAATCGTTTCCAATCCAACGGTCGTTTTTTTCTTTTTTGCTGTCAAGATCTCCTCAATTTTTATTTCTTGCGATTGAAGATAACCGGGCAATTCATTTTGTAATATGAGTTGAAAGATGAGGAATGGCTTTGCTTTCGAAAAATTAGCAATAAATTGATCTTTTTCCATTAATAGCTGTATTTTGGCCCAACTGCATAATGAATCGATTTGCGTTTCGGAGAGTTTTGTTAAAAAACTTCCTTCTTTCAGCATTAATAGTTCTGGATTTATAAGTGTATGCTGTACATCTCCTATTTCTAGGCAAACCGCATCGACTGTCGAAACTAATTTTTCTAGCTTCTTTGGAAAATAAAAATGGGCTTCATCCATGAGGTGCATGGTTCCAAAAATATAAGAGCTCTTTGTTTGTTGTGGTCCTTTAATTTCCCACAAAAGTGATGATTTAGTGGATTGGGAATAGGAATATATGGATAAAAAGAGAAGGGCAACCAGGCATTTCATTTAGGAAAGAATAAGATGAGCTAGGTAATGGTGATCTTGATCTGCAATTTTACTGCTTTTAAAACCACATTTTATGGCCGCCTTGTGTAGTTTGTCATAATCAATGTATAACCAATTGAACCAAGGGCCTTCTATCTTTTTATAATTCATTTTAAACTTAAATTCTCCATAATAGGCAGCATTCAAATTCATCCAAAATGAACCATCCTCTTCTTCGTATAAAAATTTAACGTCAGATGAATCACAAATTAATTGACCGCCAGGTTTTAAAAGGGATTTTGCTTTTTCTAATGTTCGTTCTATATTGTCTATGGTTCCAGCGATTCCAATACCATTCATTAGCATAAGAATGGTATCAAATTGTTCTTTGGGATTAAATTCAAAAAAGTCTACGTGATGCGCATTGATCCCAATTTCATTCAAGTATAATATAGCACCAGGTGAGGTATCGATTGCTGTAACATTAAAACCAGCATCGCTAAGATATCTACTATGAGGACCAGCACAGGCACCAACATCTAGAATTTTTCCTCGACATAGCTGCATGGCTTTTTGTTCCAGCAGTGGCATTTCATCAAAGCTACGGAATAAGGTTTCTATTGGTATAATATCGTCATCGCACATATCAGCATTAACAATAATATCAAAAGGCTTTTTAGATTTGGTAAAATCTTGAATGGCCTGACCAATTGGGTCTTGTTGTTTAGTATTCATATTCATTGAAACCGTTTAAATCATCTTCTCCATAACCATCTTCAAAATCGTCGTCATCGTCATCACCGTCGCCTTCATCATCAGGATTTTGATTATCTATGAAAAGGTTTTCATCCATAATATCTTTTGACTGCTCACTTGGTGGTTTGCCGATGCTTAAAAGTATGCTAGGTTTTTCAGGGTCATTTTTATCGAAGCCGATTAATTCGATAAGAAAAATCCACATGCGCATAAAATCATATACCAAAATGAATTTTTGATCGGGTTCTTCTAAAAAATCCTTGATAATTGCATCTTTCATCACAGCAGATGGTGCATCGATGGCATCATCGTCGTAAGACATGTCAAGCAAATTAATTTCATGTCCCTTGTCCCAATCGTCATTTGAGACATAAAAACTACCAATTTCTTTTCCTTTAAATTCAAAGGCAGTAAGAATAGTATGGAAAAAATTCTCAAAATTGTCTAAATCTGAAATCAGGATATCTCTAAAAATTTCCTCTTGATTATCCGAATCGAGTAAAACTCTAAATTTAAGTCCTGGCATGTTTTCGTTTATTAAATTAACTGCGGGAAATTTTTAGTCCCAATGATTTTCCTAAAATTAGCATTTCTTCCTTAGCTTCCTCAAAATTATTTTTGATTTTACCTTCTAGTATGGCTTCTTTAATAAGACTTTTTATAGTGCCAATCTCAGCACAGGGTTCTATTCCATAGGTTTTCATTATGAAATCGCCGGTAATTGGAGGTTGAAAATTCCTGATTCGATCTTTTTCTTCTACTAGTTTTAATTTTTCAGCAACTAATTCAAAATTGTTTTTATATTTTTTTACTTTAAATTCATTTTTAGAGGTAATGTCAGCGTTGCAAAGTAGCATTAAATCATCAATGTCATCACCGGCTTCACTTAGCAATCTTCTGATGGCAGAATCTGTCACGGTTCCTTTTATTAAAGAAATGGGGCGAAGGTGCAATCGTACTAATTTCTGTACATATTTCATTTTTTGATCTAATGGCAATTTAAGGGCCTTAAATATTTTAGGAACCATCTTTGCGCCTAAATCCTCGTGGCCATGAAAAGTCCATCCGACGATTTTGTCAAATCTTTTTGTGGGTGGTTTAGCAATATCATGTAAAATGGCAGCCCATCTAAGCCAAAGATTATCAGTAGTTTCAGAAATGTTATCTAACACTTCCAGCGTATGGAGGAAGTTGTCTTTGTGGCTTTTGTTATCAATGGTTTCAATCCCTTGAAGGGCTAATAATTCTGGGAATATATGGCACAGTAAATTACAAGACCTTAGTAATTTGAATCCTCTAGAAGGTTGATTTGATAAAATAATTTTGTTTAATTCTTCGCAAATTCTTTCTTTCGTGATGATATTAATTCTATCTGAATTTCTATGAATTGCTTCTAAGCATTTGTTTTCAATTTTAAAATTTAATTGAGTCGCAAAGCGAATGGCCCTAATCATTCGCAAGGGATCATCATTAAATGTAATATCCGGATCTAATGGTGACCTAAGAATTTTATTGGTGAGATCAGTCATTCCATCAAAGGGATCAACCAGATCGCCAAATTGTGGCCCATTAAGATTTAGCGCCATGGCATTCACCGTAAAATCGCGCCTATTTTGATCATCTTTAAGGCTTCCTGAAAGGGTAGTGGGGTTTCTGGATTCGGCTTTGTACGATTCTTTGCGTGCCCCGACAAATTCCACATCTAAGTCTTTATAGATAAAATGCGCTGTGCCATATGTTTTAAAAATAGACACTTTTTTAACGCGCATTATTTTTGCTATTTCACTTGCAAAAGATGGCCCATCACCTACAATGACGATGTCTATATCTTTGGAAGGTCTATTCAATAGTAAATCACGAACGTATCCTCCTATTACAAAAGCGGGGATTCCATTTTCGGTTGCGTATTTAGAAACTACTTTAAATACTGGGTGATTTAATTGATTGGCGTAATTCATGCTCATGTGGCTACAAAATTACGATTTAAGCCGAAATGGAAGCGATGAATTTTTTAATCGTCATTATCTTCGTCCTCATCTGAACGTTTATAATTAAGTAGATCGTCATCGATGTCGTCTTCATCGTCATTAAAAAACGATGATTTCTTCCCAGATTTTTTATAGGCATCCATTTTTGGTTTCTTGCTACGATTATCTGATTCTTTATCTATCGATGATTTTTTATCCTTATTGACTTTTTTTCTAGGTTCCGGTTTTAATTCATCAATAATGGGAGCAGAGAAACTAGGCTTATTATCAAATTTGTCAGCGCCCGCATCATCGTTTGTGCGGTTACCTGGAACGAAAGGTTTCGCTGGTCTTGTATCGCCTCGTTGTTCGGCTTCCTTTACTGCAATCGGCCTTCCGTTTACTAAGTAGCCATCTAAAGCACGAATAGCGGTGTTTGCTTCACCAGCATCCGGCATTTCAACGAATCCAAAACCACGGGATTTACCTGTTTCTCTATCGGTAGCAACATTTGCTTTGAGTACTGTTCCGTGTTGCTCGAACAATTCTTTTAATTGCTCACTGTTAACACCAAAATCTAATTTGGCAACAAAAATAGTAGTCATAAAGTATTCACCGATCTAAAGAGTTTAGTAATGTATATATTAATTATAGGTCGAAATTAAAACATTTATATTATTCTCACAATAATTTTAAAAAAATTAATTTCTTTTTCTATTAAATAAATAGAAACGAATTGTTGATTTTTTATTATTTATTTACAAAAAGGGTTCCCTTAATGAAACAAAATCCCTTATTTCGGCGTAAATTTGCCCCGAATTAAACAGTGCTTATGTCAGATTTATTTATTGTTGCAACGGACGATAGTCCTGAAATTAATTTTAAATTGAATGGTGTGTTGCAGATCAATGGTCGAGTTCTCCTTGACCAAGAGGCAACTTTCTGGATAAGGGCTCATGAATGGCTTACTATTTATGTTGCAAGCAACCCAGTTCATACTTCCTTAAGTTTGCAATTTGATTGCGTGAATACAACGTCTTCTTTGGAGATATTAAAGCTCCTTTATTTACTTAATGAATTAGCTGAAAAGCAAAATCACCTGGAAGTGCATTGGACGTATCCAATTCAAGATGTGCAATTAGAGGAAATGGGTAAAGATTTTGAAGAATTGTTATCCTATAAGTTTATTTTTGATGCGATTAAAGACAAAGAGACTGTTTCTTGTTAATTAAACTGCTTAGTTAGAATTAAAGAGTTATTTTTGTTCACTATGCGTTTGGTTAAAGAAATCTCACATCCAAGGTATTTAATTCAGATTCATGAATACAATTCAAAGTATTTATTGAAAATCACACTCGATTCATACGAGCAAATATTCAAATTTGACAAGGATCAATTCTCGAATTTAGATGATATCGAAGCACTACTTTCCGATGATTTTTTTACTAATTGTTTAAGTCGTTTTATTAGCATGCGTAATGATATTTTAGAATTTAAAAAAACAAAAGAATGAAGACACTTGCCTATATTATTTTACTCGCTCCACTTTTAATGATTAATTGTACATCGAAAGAACCCAAGGTATCTTCTGTACCTAAAGTTGTTGCCCATGATAATAAAGGATTAACTATCGTTTATTATTCAAACGATAGTATCAAAGTAAACTTTTTGTTTTATAAGCAACAAGATGCTATTGTAACAAAAAAGCAGCAGGTTTTTCAAGCAGAATTGGAGCGTAGAACGAACGAATTGAAAGGGTATATTCAGAGAAATTCAGAAAAAGAGAGAAGTGGTTTACTTTCTCAGAATGAAGTGGTTCAAATTCAGCAAAAAGCACAACAAATGGAGCAGGCTGTTATGCAGTACCAGCAAGTAGAAGGGGCAAAATTGGAAGAGGAAACGATGAAGAAATTAGAAGAAATTAGTAAGAAAATAGAAGTGTTGGGAAAAAAATATTGTGAATTACATCACATTGACTTGATGATGATTCATGGTGAAGGAGGTCAAATTAATTATATTAATCCTTCGATGGATGTTACCAAGGAGTTTATTGCTTTCTTGAATGAAAATCAAAAATCAATTGAAAACGACTTAAAGAAATAATGCAAACTGCCGCCCAAAAGAAAGGAGAAAATATTGCGGAATATGTTCTATATATGTATCACATTGAAGATACAATCCGGAAATTTTTATTCAATATTCCATTATTAATGGAGAAATATGTGAAATTACAATTACCTGACGCTTCTTTTTTAGGGCAATACGAGAATTGGTATTCTTCCATAGCGCATGAATTGCAACAAACTGGTAAGGAAACGAGCGGACATATTAGTGAAGTAGATGAAGTGATTTTAGAGTTAGTCTATTTACATCAAACGCTATTAACTGTTGTCAATGATACCAAATACCAAGAGTTGGTCGATAGGTCGCTTGTTTATATGGAAGAATTTAGAAAAAAAACGGAAATACCTAAAAATCACGATGTTGAATTACTCTTGCACGCCAT
>CAMCQW010000044.1 GCA_945877045.1 Chryseobacterium gleum | reverse complement strand
CCGATCAAAATTTGGTTTTACTTGATGAGGGGGTGGTGTACAATGCTGCGCATTTATTTGGCTTTTTCTCAGTCTTTAATTCAGATGCGGTTAAAAGTGTAAATCTTATTAAAGGTGGAATGCCTGCGAATTATGGTGGTAGAATGTCTTCGGTTTTAGAAGTGAATATGAATGAAGGAAACAACAAAGGATTTCATATTAAAGGTGGAATAGGAGCCATTTCATCGCGTTTTACGATTGAAGGTCCTTTGGTGAAGAATAGGGGTTCCTTTATGATTTCCGGGCGAAGAACGTATATTGATCTTATTATGAAAGCGGCTATTCCGGATACTTCTCCATTTGCTGGTTCAAGTTATTATTTTTATGATGTGAATGCTAAATTTAATTACAAGCTCTCCGATAAAGATCGCATATTTTTAAGTGGATATTACGGCAAAGATGTTTTTAATTTTACGGATAGAGACGGTGGTTTTGGTGCTGATATGCCATGGGGAAATGGGATAGCGGCTTTACGTTGGAACCATTTATTTACGAATAAATTATTTATGAATGTTACCGGTACATTTTCTGATTACATGTTCAAATTCGGTTCTAAACAGGATCAGTTTCGCTTCGAATTGACTTCTGGTGTGCGAGATGTAGGAGGAAAAGTCGATTTTTCATATTTCCCGAACGCTAGACACAGAATTAAATGGGGGGCAGACTACATTTTTCACACCTTTACGCCAACTAGCGTTTCCGCTGAGGCAGATAGTGTTGTTTTTAATACCGGTGAAGCTCAAAAACTATTTGGCCATGAGTCAGCGTTGTATGTAATGGACGATTTTGATTTGAATGATAAATTACGACTCAATGTTGGCTTGCGTTATAGTATGTATCAACATGTTGGGCCATTTACACGCTTCATTAAAGGTGATATTAGTACACCAGATACAGCGATTGTTTACGGTAAAGGAGATTTACTTAAATTTTATCATGGTTTGGAACCTCGCTTGTCATTTCGTTGGTTGCTATCGGACCAAAGCTCTTTCAAAGCAGGGTATTCATACAATTATCAATATGTTCACTTAACCTCATTGAGTGCCGTGTCTCTGCCTACTGATATTTGGTTTCCAACTACAGATAAGGCGAAACCTCAAAAAGGATGGCAGGGTTCTGTTGGGTACTTCAGGAATTTTTTCAATGACAAATACGAAGCTTCTGTCGAAGTTTATTATAAGGGAATGAAGAATTTGATAGAATACAAAGAAGGCGCTTTACCAGGTGACAACGTAAATGATAACACAGATAATCTTCTTGTTTTTGGAACAGGTCGAGCCTATGGTATCGAGTTCTTTTTTAAGAAATCGGTAGGTAAATTAACGGGTTGGATTGGGTATACGTTAGCTAAAACAGAACGTACATTTCCAGATTTAAATGAAGGGAAGGTATTTGCGGCAAAATATGATCGCCGCCACGATTTGAGTATTGTTGGAACCTACAAATTAAATGAGCGTTGGACATTTAGCACGGCCTTCATATACGCAACGGGAAATACCCTTACCTTGCCTACTTCTTGGTATATCCAAGAACAAAATTTATTATACAATTATGGTGAACGAAATTCAACGCGCATGGCCCCTTATCATCGCTTGGACATCTCAGCTACCTTGTACTCCAAGCCAACAAAAAAACATACCGATCCTGTTACAAACATAGAGGTAGATGTGAAGAAAAAGTTTCGAAGTAATTGGGCTTTTTCAGTCTATAATGTTTATAACCGAGCCAATCCTTTCTTTTTGTATGTAGACAACGACGGAAGCTTTGCTGCTGGAGACGTGAAAATTAGCGTAAAACAAGTATCCTTATTTCCAATCATACCAAGTGTAACTTGGAATTTTGAATTTTAATATGAAAAAATATATTCTCCCTCTACTATTTGTGAGCACTCTTCTTTTTTCGTGCACGAAAGAAGTTAACATTGATATCCCTGGTTATGTAAAAACGATCGTAGTTGACGGAAGTATAACCACTGGACAACCGCCTATCATTCTACTTTCCTCCTCCCAGGATATTTTTTCTCCAACAAATTTACAAGCATACATTGACGGTTTTATTTCCGGAGCAGTTGTTACCGTTTCTAATGGTACAAATACAGTAACCTTGACGGAGTTCTGCACCGATAACCTTCCTGCTGGAACGGAGGCTTATGCTTCATCAATTTTTGGTATTCCCGTAGACCAATTGGCTAATTTTCATTTGTGTGCTTATACATCTTTAGATCCCTCCATTTGGGGCGAAGTGGGAAAAATCTACACCTTATCGGTAACCCATGAAGGTAAAACCTATAATTCAGTGACCACTATCGGTCAACCTACTCCATTAAGTTCGCTTGTGTGGACTCCAGCACCTGGTGAAGATCACGCAAAGATGAAAGGGGTACTATCCGATCCTCCTGGACAGTACGATGCTTATAAATGGGAGTTAAAATACCTAAAAGATCCTGTTTATACCAAAGATTTTAATCCTTTCTTTAACGATCAATTCTTTGATGGATTAACGTTTGATTTTGATGTTTCAAATCCAATGGGCTATGCTGACACCTCGATTTCGAATCAACGTGATTTCCATTTAGGTGATACGGTTGTGCTTAAAATGTCAAAGTTAGGCAAGCGTGAATATAGTTTCTTTGAGAAGAAATACAATCAAATTTATTCAGGTGGTAATCCTTTTGCAACGCCTACCAACATTCCAAGTAACATTGATGGAGGCGCTTACGGTGTTTGGGTTGGTTATTCTCCTTGGTATGACACCATTATTTGCCAATAACTTATTCTATTGGTCCTTTTTTGATTTCTGCATTGCCACGCTTCAGCGGTAAAAAGTATTTCAAGTCGAGGCCTAGGTAGGAGCCATTAACATCGGCAATTGCTCCGGTACGATAACTTTGGTTGGTGTAAACAGCAATGTACTGAAATAAAGGTTGTAGTGGAATACGAACTGAGCCACCTAAATTAAATATACCAATCTTTTTAGTGCGATATTCCACGCCAAAATTCCCATTAATATCTAATCCAATCTTAGATTTCACGTAACCGGTATGCGTTATGGTGTGTAATCCTCCGGGATAGTTTATGACTCCAATATTTGTGGGCTTAAAACCAACAGCCATACCAATAGACGCATTGGCATACCAAATTTTTGAGAGTTGAATGTAGATTAATGCATTTAAAGGAATGTCATATTGAATGAATCCCATGGTATTAGTTCCAGTAATAGTTGAATCTACCAGGTCCATTTGAATTGAGAAATTACGCTGTGTAAAATTTATTCCTGTTTCAAAGGAAATTAATTTTGTAATACCTGCTCTAACGGTTCCTCCAAATGAATAACCTAAATTTTGTGATATTGTGCTCGTAAATCCATTTTTGGATACAGTAATTGGGGCATTCCCAATCGCATTACTTGGAAAGACTGCTCTGGCATAAATTCCAAAATACGATGGGAATTTACTTTCCTCCCCCAGTTGACAAAATCCAATAATTGGCATTGTAATGAAGAAAGAAAACAGCAAGAAATGTTTAAGAGGCACTAGCACTACTTTTTTTTATTTCTAAAATTACGAATTTATCCATTCAGTATTGTATTCCAACGGTTTTCTATGCGAAGAAGGCCAGTCAATTGAAGGATAGCCGATATAAAACAAGCCTAGGCATTTGTCTTTTTCACCAAGCGCTAAAAATTCATTCATTTGTTGAGTATAGATTAATTTTGGTGTTGACCAAAATCCCCCTAAGCCATAGGCGGTACAACTCAAATGTAAATTTTGAATGGCGCATGCCACTGCTTCAATTTCTTCAATTTCGGGTATCTTTTCTTCTTTTTGTCTTTCCATGCAAATGGCAATTACTACCGACGATTTAAGCGGGCGAGAAATTAATTTGGCAAGTTTCAGATCATTTTGTTCTTCTTTTGGAGTTTGTTGGAGATAGGTATTTCCTAAAAACTCACTTAATTTATCCAAGCCCAACTCTGTAAAAACTTTGAAGCGCCATGGCTGTGTATTACCGTGTGTTGGTGCCCATTGCGCATTATTTAATAATAATTCAATTTGTTCTTTATGAACTTTTCGCGGTGAAAACTGCTCTGGATAAATAGTCCTTCGCATGCGCATTAGCTCGTTTATTTCTGATAAATTATATTTCATTCGGTGTTTTTTACAAATATACTATTTGTCTATGAGCAATAATCTTATAACTATACTTTGCCTAATTTGTTTTTATCTTTATCTTTGCCGCGTGATTAATCACACAATCGGCTTCGTAGCTCAACTGTATAGAGCACCACATTACGGCTGTGGAGGTTTAAGGTTAGAATCCTTACGAGGTCACAAAAGGAACCCCGACTTAAATAAGTCGGGGTTTTTCATTTTACAGCGCGTTCAAAATGTATTTTGAAAAGCGACGGAAAATGAAAAACCTCTAACTGCGATAGCAGTTGGGGTTCCATGCTTGGGTAAGCCCAAAACGAAATGGATCATGCGCAGCATAATCTCTTAAAACCGTTCAAAATGTATTTTGAAAAGCGATGGAAAATTAAAAAACTTACAACTGCAAAGCAGTTGGGGTGCCATGCTTGGGTAAGCCCAAAACGAAACGGATCATGAAATAATCCTGACAAGTTCACAAATGCAGAGTGAGCAACAGAGCGAATGGGTTTTTCATTTAAAATAAATGCAAGGCAATCAACAATCTCTTCTTAGCTTTACGAAAAATTGTTTACATGACATTTCGCGATTTAAATTTAAAGAAACCACTTTGGAAAGCCTTGGATGAGTTGGGTTATCAATTCCCTACAAACATTCAATCCTCCGGTTTCAACGTGATGATGTCGGGAAAGGACACAATTGGAATTGCGCAAACTGGAACGGGTAAAACATTGGCTTATCTGCTGCCGTGCTTATGTATGTGGGAATTTTCTAAAGAACCCCATCCTCAGATTTTGATAATTGTACCTACTCGAGAATTGGTCACACAGGTGGTGAGTGAAGTGGAGAAGTTAACGACGTACATGAACGTGACTACTTGCGGTGTGTATGGTGGCACCAATATGAATACGCAAGCAAAAATGGTAATGCTGGGATTGGATATTTTAGTGGGAACCCCTGGGCGTATTCTCGATTTAGCTGCATGTGGTTCTTTGCAATTGAAACAAATAAAAAAAGTGGTGATTGATGAAGTGGACGAAACCCTTAGCTTGGGATTTAGACCACAGCTATTGCATATATTTGACTATTTACCTACCAAAAGACAGCACATGGTTTTTTCGGCCACCTTACCGGAAGAAGTCTCGTTGTTTTTAGATGACTTACTGATAACGCCTGTTCGCGTTGAAGCTGCTCGTGCTGGCTTGCCTATCGATAAAATTGACCAAACAGGGTATCGCGTACCGAATTTCCTTTCCAAAGTAACATTATTACAGCACCTCATTCAAGAGACGGAAGCTAACTCGAAAATACTAGTCTTTGTATCTTCCCGCACTTTAGCCGATTTATTGTTTGAAGCGTTAGAACCAAGTTTATCGGATTCCTTGGGGATTATTCACTCTAATAAAGCACAGAATTTCCGTTTCGATACCGTTCAAAAATTTCAGAAAGGAGCCATTCGTATATTGATTGCCACCGACTTAATAGCCCGCGGAATTGATGTTATTGATGTTACACATGTGATCAATTTTGATATTCCAGAAAGTCCTGAAAATTACATTCACCGTATCGGTAGAACGGGTAGGGCCGATAAAAATGGTATAGCGATTACCTTTGTTTCCGAAAAAGACGAATCAGCACTCCTTGCGATTGAAGAACTTATGCAGCAACAACTTTTATTCACGAAAGTTACTGAGGACATTGAATTTACAGAAGAGCTTTTGGAATTTGAGAAACCCAAAATTATCATTCCAGGAAAAAACAGCAAGTTACCTTCAAGCGAAAATAGAGGGCCTTCTTTTCATGAGAAAATAGCGAAAAACAAAAAGGTAAACGTGCGTTACGACCATAAAAAAGCCATGTTGGAAAAGTATGGTAAACCCAAGCGAAAGAGATAGGAGTAAGGCGCTATGCTGCATCGATTATGGTATTTCAATAATGAACATACAAAATCTTTAAGTAGACAAAAAAAAAGAACCCTGACGATGAATGTCAGGGTTCTTTTGTTATAATGTGATTAAATGATTATCGTTAAATAACCGTTAGAAAATCGTTCAACGATTAGTCTTCCATTTCAAATACACGTTTTACACTACCATCTGAATAGATGAAAAACATCAGGGTATTTTTTCGTCGTGTAATTAATTTCCCATTTAAATCTGTTATACTTACCAACGACTTTTCTGCAGAATTTAATTCATTAATTCCGGTAAAACTAAGCGTTAGATTTAAGGTAATTACACTGTCACAACCATTTGCAGATGCGATAGTTTGTGTGTAAACGCCACTCTGCGTATATACTTGACCATTCAATACAAAAGAGTCAACCGCTGTCTCTGTAAGGTTAGACGAACTTAATGGCAACACAGTAATATTTACCGTATCCATCCCCATACATCCGTTAATACCTGTTCCGCTTACGGTATAAGAACCACTAACGGTTGGAGTGAAAGGGGTGTTATTTAGTATACCATTATTCCATTGGTATTGGTTAGCGCCACTTGCAATGAGTGAAACACTTTCACCGTTACATAGCGTTTGGTCTGCTCCTGCACTTACATCTGGAAGTGCATTCACAGTTATGGTGCTGCTTACCGCAGCACTAGGACAATTTGGTGCAGTTACATTTACTACAACTACTGAATAGTTTCCGGCGATATTACTAGAAAAGGTAGCAACATTTCCAGGATTCATTGCGCCATTTGGCACAGTCCAGGTATAGTTATAAGTGCCGCCAAGCACAATACTCGCTGTAATATTCGCTGTTTGCCCTTGACAAATTGTAGCGTTGTTGAGCGTAACAATTGGAAGCGCATTCACAGTTATGGTGCTGCTTACCGCAGCACTAGGACAATTTGGTGAAGACACATTTACTACAACTACTGAATAGTTTCCAGCGATATTACTCGAAAAGGTAGCAACATTTCCTGGATTCACTGCGCCATTTGGCACGGTCCAGGTATAGATATAAGTACCACCAAGCGCAGTAGTCGCCGTAATATTCGCTGTTTGCCCTTGACAAATTGAAGCATTGTTTAGCGTAACAGTTGGAGCTGAGCAATTAGGTAAAATAGTTACAACGCCGTCATTTTGATTAATTCCAGGTGTATTGTTTTGGTTTGTTCCTGCATTGAAAGATCCACCGCCACCTCCGTGGGTAGGATCTGTTCCACCTCCACCACCGGAATATCCACCACCGCCACCGCCACCACCGTAGTGATTGCCTCCACCGCCTCCACCGCCAAAACCGCCGTATCCACCACAACCGCCGCCGCCGCCACCACAAAACGGTAAGCCTGCCACCCAATTGTTTGAAATTCCACCACCGCCGTAAGGTCCACCGCCAACGCTTAGCCAACCAGTTCCTCCTCCAGCACATGGCGTATTGGCCCAAAGTCCAGCAGCTCCTCCTGCTCCCGTTATTCCTCCCAAATAAACACCAGACTCGTCATTGCCGCCATTTGGCGTTATTTTCCCATGACAATCAGCATGTATTGGCCCTGATCCGCCGTAGTTGCATAAGCCACCACCACCACCAGCAGCAATAAGAAGATTTGCGGCATTTCGATAAACAAAAGTACCGCCACCACCACCGGAACTATTTTGGGTTTGACCACCAAGTTGTAATTGACCTTTTTGTCCAACTACAATATATAATATCTCACCAGGAGTTACTGTAAAAGCCCCAGACATTGAAGCGCCAAGACCTCCTCCATTTATTAAGCCACCACCTTGAGCACCGGCAGCTGTTATGTTTATGGAAGTCACTCCCGCAGGTACGGTATACGTTTGAATGGCCCCATTGTAATTAAATGTTACACTTTGGGCTTTAAGCGTCGGAGTAATAATAGTAATAAGAAATAGCGCAATTAAACTGCTAAATAGCGATAGATGTAGTTGTTTCTTCATAAATAATTGTTTTAAATTTTACATAAATATATATAAATTAATTGTAAGAAATTCTCGCTAAACTAAATTAGTAAGTTGAAGATTATTTGATTGGTAAATTATAACGTAAACCAAGTGTAGATCCAAAACCAACATTTAATTTAACGGTATTATTTGGTATGGAATTTAATTGAATCGTTGGACGGAATTCATTGTAAATAACAAAAGGCTTCCAAAATTCTCTTTTGTCACCTAATTTAAAGTTTATTCCTAATGGAATGTAGGCACTACCTCCCATTACCATAAAATTGCCATAAGACTCAGATTCTATATTTTGAGTATTAGAAGTACCTTCATACCCCGAATAAGGTTGAATATATTCTTCTGTACGTAATGTTGTTGTCGAGCGATAACTCATGCCAATAGAAAGACCAAGTCCAGCATGAAAAGCCCATCTTTTACCTGCATTCGCCTCAAAAATATAAGCCGCATCTAATCTCAATTGGTCGTTGCTATAATTCCCATTATAATAGTTGGAAATAGTGGAGTCTACATAATACATTTGACCTGTCTGCGAAGAAAATAGGGTATCTACCACATAGCTCTCATAATTATAACCAGCGGTGTTAAGTAGTTCACTGTGTACATTAGAAATACCAATACGTAAGGTGCCTTTCGGGCATTTTGCAAAGCTCAATCCCAATTGAATGGATTGAAAATTAGATGAATTGGCTAGATTAGAATTATCACGCATCATTATGATAGTATTCAAATAACCATTTGTCTGATAAGCACTAAAATCTTTACTCAAAATATCGGATCCCGGGGCCAATAAACTAAAATCAGACAACTGATTTTTTGACTTATCAATATCCATAAAAGAACCCGCGTTGAGGTGGATCTGAGTTATTTTAATTTGAGCATTTAGGTTGCTTAATATAAAAAATGCGATAAATAGTAGTTGATTTTTCATAGCTAAATTTTAAATGAAATTACAATAAATTTGAATCAGATATAGATTTTTTTGTCTGCAATTTTTAAATCACGTTCCTTAACGGATCTACTGTTTTAATATTGTTTAGAAAAACGAGCTATTATAATTGGTTATTTAAACCATTTTTGAGCAGTTGGATTGCGATGCGGGCAGCCTGGCCAACAACATGGTCTCTTTTTTCCTTCCAATATTTCAGCACATAATCGATTAATATGCTCTAATCTTGTTTCTGGCTTCTTGACAATGGTTGTCCAACAGATCCACTCATTTCGTGCAAGAGCTGTTAGTTTGTTCCATTTCTCTATAGCCCTTTGATTTGAAATCAAAGCAGCTCTTAAATCATCGGGCACTTCATGAACAACGCCTTCTGCGATAGGGGGATTTGTCATTTCATTTTATATTTATGCGTCATAAGAAAGCCAGCGTTATAAAATAGTTTAGCTCCTCAGGGCTCAACGTAATTAACTTGTGGTATAATTAAGACCAGTCAAAAAATATAACTATTCAAATTATGCTTCTACAGGATTTTAGGGAAAAAAAAAGCGCTCTAGGAGCGCTCTTTAAATTCGTATAGCAAATTGTGATTATCTAATCACTAATCGCTTTGTAAACATTTGACCATTAACTTCAATCGTACAAAGGTAAAAACCTTCTAATAAATTCAAATTATTTAAGTTCACTTGATTGGAAGTAAGATTTGTTTCTTCTTTCACTAGTTTTCCAGTAGTTGAGTACATCTTAATTGAATTTATTGCTCCGTTTTCAGAAAGAATGGTAACGTTCTGATTAGCAGGATTAGGATAAATTTTAAGACCTGCTTCAATAACTGACAATTCATCAATTCCTGATTGACCATCTAAGTTAGTAGCGCGAACAATTCTTCTACAGAAATAACCTAAAGTTGAATCCATGTAAGCCATTGACTTAGGTATGGACATATCTGGATTTTGAGCAATATTTGATACGTGCGCCTGTGTTCCTTGTGCAGCTGGTAAACCCAACGCTAAAGCAATATAAACAGTTGTTGTTGAATCCCAGAAATCCCATGGAGAAGCTTCAAATGGATTTCCTGTAATATAAGGGAATACATTATCAACTGGAGCTCCAATCGTTGTTCCACCAAAATCCATCATTCCTTGTGCTACTGCAGAGGCAGCCTGTGCTGCTAATGTGTAGGTATCAGTTCCGGCGTTAACTGGATCTAGCACAACATTATTTCCTAGGATATTTGCTTTTTGAATGACATCATAGCTACCACTAATATCTGTAGTTACCACACCAATAGATGCAATTGCAACATCACCAGTTGTATAAACAGCTACAGGATCTGTAGGACAATGAACGGCACACATTGGAACATCACCCGCTTCTAACCAACTTAAGTCACCAATTCCTCCACCCATGCTACAAACCATGTGAATGTCATTTGAGTAACCTAAATTACTTTCCATATTATATACTCCACCAATTCCATCCCAGTCACCGATAACTGTGGTATCGATAAGCGCAACTGGATTTGCAGGGATAGTTAAATCCAAGAATTTAGGTAATTGTATTTCCGCTAATTTGTCTACAGTAGCGTAACCCAACGCAACCCAACCACCTGAACCTTGTCCACAAAGGATAATTCGTGATGTGTCGATGCCCCATTGATTACCGTTTGCATAATCTTTTCTGAAATAACGAACGGCACTTTTAGTATCCTGAATCGCTCTATAAACAGCTTTCATTAAACTTGCTGCTCTTTCAGCTTGCGTTGGTAAAGTTGGATTCCATCCTAAACGATATTCCATATTAGCAACAGCATATCCTCTTTTGGCATAACTCTGACAAATTCTGGATGTTGCAAAATCATCACGCATACCTGTTGGATTGCCATTGTAAATAATTGGAGCAAAAGTTCCAGTATGAAGCATGATAATTAATGGTCGCTCAGCAATCGTATCCCCAGCAGGTTCATACAAATCGAACGCTAAAGCTGGAATTCCATTTGATCCTGTTGGGATATAAGGAAATCCTTGCGCTGCACCGAGAACAGATAAGTTGGTTGAATAAACAAC
>CAMCQW010000043.1 GCA_945877045.1 Chryseobacterium gleum | reverse complement strand
AACATAAATCCAGATGATCAAAAGCATTACGAAGATATGTATCATGCAATTTGGGATGAGTCCCTAAAAGATTGGGTCTTACAATCAAGTACATTTGTTGATTTGAACACGAATGGATTTGATGCCTTAAGTTACATTTCCGAAGATGGATTATATGGTCTATGCACCATTAACACCTCTGCTGCAGAGAAAACTACTAAAAGCTCAGATCTCTTTGAAATTACTAGTGAAACGCCATTCAGATGGTCATCAATGGATGTCATAAAAAATAAATCTATAAACACAGATTATTTTGAAGGTTCAGCCACCCAATCATTGGATCCAAATGGAGGTGAGGGAGAAATAATGGTTTTTATTAGCGATCGTAAAGCCGAAGATTCAGGAATGGATATGTTTCTTGCACCAAAAACAGATGGTACTTGGGGCTCAGCCAAGGCATTACCAAAAAACATTAATTCATTGGGAGATGAAACGACTCCTTACCTTACCAACGATGGGAAATTTTTATTTTTCAGTAGCAATGGGCTCCCTGGTTATGGTGGTTACGACATCTATTATTGTCAAAACATTGATGGTAATTGGAGTGCCCCTGTTAATTTAGGAATGGCTGTCAACAGTGTAAATAACGACACGCATTTTCAATTTAACACAAAAACAAATCAAGGTGTCTTTGCAAGTATCTGTCAAAATGGTGATTACTTTAGCTATGATATTTTTCAAGCTGACTTAAGCAAAATGTCATATCCTTTTGTTACAAAAGAATAATAAAGGACATTATTTAATTCTTATTTTTTTACGGGCGAATTTATCTAAATCATAACGAACGAACACTTCCATTCCCCCTTTAAAATTCGAAACAATTGATAACCTAGAAAGGTTAATGTCATAAGAAAAACCAGTGGAAACTGCTCCCCATTGTGCCATAACTTTTAGAATCATTGCATCTTTATATCGAGCAAACAAGCCAATGGAAAAGGACGCATCTTTTTCTATTGAAGTTGATCGTGACGCTTCTTTTAGAAATTGCTTATAATAAAATCCGGCCAATATTTCATTGTATGTTTTTTGGCGATTATAATAAATGCCTGGTAAAATTGCTCCATTTGCTTGAGGCAAGGCAATGCTACCGTTCACAAATACAGAATATCTAATAGGCATTCTTTGAATACTGGAATTATAAAAAGACGATACCGGGCGATTAATATGAAAAGCAGCAATGCCAACATTTATGGACTTATCAGCTTTATCATTAAACGATTTATTATTGGTCTTGAATGAATAAAGCATTCCTGCTCCCATGTCAAAATAAGAATAATTTTGTTTGTAGAATGATTCGCCATTAGCAATGGCAGGATTATAGTTCATCCCATCGTATTGAACGCCCCATTGACCAGCGCCAGGATTTGCAGACGCCTGTCCAAATCCAGAAGATAAGCCAAGGCCCAATTTACTCAACTTATTGATCATCAAATGGTATGACAAGCTAATATTTACAAGACTTTGGTTATAGTTATTCTCTCCCATTCGATCATTGAAGAAGTTTATTCCACCACCAACGATTCCTTTTTGCAAACTAGAAGCGGGGCTTAATTTTCCATCCATAGAAGCCGCCATCGTGGTGTAAGGTGTTGCGAAGCTACCGTATTGTGAACGGAACATAGCAACGCCTTGAAAAGTGGAAAATGCACCAGCTAATGCTGGATTTAAAGTCATTGGCGAATATTCAGATTGAGAAAAATGAACGTCTTGCGCATACATTTTTGGTGACGATATAAACGCCAAAAAAATAAGCAACAATAAATTATATCTTTTTATGCTCATAACTATCTAACTAAAGTAAGGCTGCCGGATGAATTATAGATGGTATTGTCGTACAATAGAATGCTTAATTTATATACAAAATTTCCATTAGGCAAAGGTCTTTCTTTAAAATTCCCGTCCCACCCTATTGAAATATCAGCAGATTCAAAAACCATTTCACCCCAACGATCAAATATTTGAAAACTAAATCGTTGAATACAAGAAGCTTTTCCGAAAACCCATAATTTATTATTTGCTTCCGGACCAGTGCCATTTGGAGAAAATATTGTTGGGACAAAAATATCACCGCATATTAATTTTATTTCCACGAAAACAGAATCATAGCCCACGCAACCATTTGAATCAGTAGCAGTAACGTAGTACATTATACTTGAATCTGGCATCGCTGTTGGATTTGGACAATCGTCACAAGATAAACCTAAGGTGTTTGATGTCCAAGTATAATCTACACCACCGGTAACCGTTATATCCACATTAAAACCAGGATTAATAATCGTATCAATAGGAAGCGCAATAATATTTAGGGAATCGATAATTCCAATCGTAAAGTTCAATGTATCAGAACAATTATTAGAATCGGAAATGATAACAGAATAATTTCCAATTGTCAAATTACCGATGCTATCCGTATTTTGAGCACTTGAAGACCAATTGTATGAATATGGAACTGTTCCGCCACTTGCCTGCGTAGAAATAGTACCTAAAACACCGGCAAAACAATCAATCGGAGTAGACGTACCATTGAAAATTAATGGTGTAGGTTCCGTTATGCTAAAACTTTGCACAACCAAACAATTGGCAGCATCCGAAACAATCACATTAAAAGATCCCACTGGGAGCCCCGTAATGGTATCGTTTGACCCTAAATTTACTGGTGGTACTCCTGTGGTATACCATGCATAAGAAATAGGAGCCGTGCCCCCACTTACAACAGTAACAGAGGCCGAACCATCGTTGGAGCCATTACAAGAAATATTATCTACAAAATTAAAGCTAATGACTGGTGTAACGGGTATAGGATTAATCGTGTAAGAAGTTGAACTTATCGAAGTACATAGATTACTTGAATCAATTACCGTTATTGTATAATTACCACTTGGAAGATTGGAGAAAACTGCTGGGTCTTGATAAACGATCCCGTTAATGCTATACGAATAATTTATTCCCGTAGGAAAAAGTACTGTTAACGAATTACTATTAACAGCACATGTAGGCTGAATAACGTTGGCTACAGGCGCTGGAGGCGCATTAGGAACCGTCACAAGTACCACATTCGCAGAAGGTAAAGAGGTGCAAATTTGGTAATTTGTCACCGTGAAAGTGTAGGTTATTCCGGCCGTTAAGCCATTGATAAGTGCGGTACTTCCAGTACTAGAAAGTGTCATTGAACCTGGCGAACCATTAATTGTCCAATTGCCAGCTGGCAAACCAGAAAGGGAAACCGACCCTGTCGATAAGGCACAAGTTGGTTGCACTACCAGCCCAATAATAGGAGCTGCTGGCGTGGTAACTGGATTTATAAACGCTTGATTAGTCGGAGTAGAAGAACATCCGCCTGGTGTTAAGGCAACTGTAAATGTAAAACTTCCTAAAGGAAGACCTGTAAAAATCACGTTTGTGCCAGATCCATTTAAAACAATTGGGGCACCACTAGCAGGTGTTGCTGTAATTGCCCAAGAGCCAGCTGCAGGCAATCCTGACAAGGGAACACTTCCTGTGTTAACAAGACAGGTCGGTTGCGTTGTTAAACCAAGGAATGGCGTACTAGGACCTGGCGGTAAAGCATTCATAGAAGTAACTGCAGTAGACGCAGATTGGCAACCAGTTAGCAAACTTATTACAGAAAAACTGTAGCTATTTGCGGGTAAAAGACCCGTAAAAACACCAATGGTTCCTGTTCCATTCAAAATTAACGATCCCGGAGAAGCTGCGATAGCCCATGCCCCACTAGAAGGTAAGCCTGAAAAGAAAATGGTGCCCGTTTGATTGACGCAAGTTGGTTGATGAATAGAGTCTATAATTGGTATCGATGGATTTGCTGGTACAGGGCTAATTGTCGCTGTACAACTACTAATGCATGTGTTCGTATCACTGTATGTGAACGTATATGTGCCTGGCAAAAGATTCGGCACAGAAACTGAATTTGTGTTTCCGTTAAGTGTTGTTCCGCCGGGCGTCACAGTAATAGTCCAATCATTAATAGTTAGGCCAGTAATATTGACTGTTCCAGTTCCGATAATACAACTTGGTTGAGAAGTGACCGTTGCAGAAGGTACAACGGGAATGATGCATTGTGAAAAGCAAAACTGAAATGAAAAAGCAATAAAGAAAATCAAAATGTTTCTGGAGAGGAAAACAAATTTGCTTCGTAAAATGTCTTGCATATTATTTTTTAACGACTAATTTAACTGATCATTCATCGGTAAAGTTACATTTTTTATTAAATAAAAAAAAGTACCACAAATCAACTTACGAAACTAATTTCTTTTGGTTGCTAGTAAAAGAATTACATAACAAATTGATTAACTAAAAAAAAAAATAAACTTTGCACGAGAATTATTATGGGACGATATTTTTGCAAGTTATCATTTAAGGGTACTAACTTCCATGGTTGGCAGAGTCAACTTAATGCAAGTTCAGTTCAAGAGACAATTGAAAGTGCTATTGCACAGTTGTTTTCTACCACCCATTATCCCATTGTAGGATGTGGTAGAACAGATACAGGTGTACACGCTAAGTCCTATTTTTTTCACGTGGATCTTCCAGAAAAAATGGAAGAAGGAGCTATTAAAAATAAACTCAACCTACTTTTACCTAAAAGCATTGTGATTCATGATTTTTATGCTGTAGATGAGCAACTCCATGCCCGGTTTAGTGCAAAATCTCGCACCTATCGCTATTTTATTCACGACACAAAAGACCCTTTTATTGATGATTTTAGTTGGTACATGCGCAAAAGTGTAAACATACCAGCCATGAACAAGGCCGCCACGCAGTTACTTGGTAAACAAGACTTTGCCTCCTTTGCGAAAGCGCATTCAGACGTAACAAACACCATTTGTGACGTCACATCAGCAAAATGGTTTAGAGAAGGGGATCAACTAGTTTTTGAAATTAGTGCGAATCGTTTTTTACGAAATATGGTACGGGCAATCGTTGGAACTTTATTAGAGGTTGGAACTGAAAAATTGGCAACGGAGGATATTAAAAAAATAATGGAATTAAAGGATCGGCAAGCCGCTTCATTATCCGTGCCACCGCAAGGATTGTTTTTGTGGGAAATAAATTACTAATGCTAAAAAAAACAGCGCTTCTTTTTTTACTTTTCTACAGCTATGCAGTACTTCGTTATCATTTTGGGAAAGGATTGGGGCAAGAAGAAATATTATTTGTGGTAAACAAAGCATTTGCTTGGACCGCGGGGACTTGTTTTGCCTTTACCTTGTTACCAAAAAAATGTTTTACGAACACGGTAAGCTATAGAAAGCAATTTGGATTAATTGGCTATAGCTTTAGTTTGTTACACATAAGCTCGAACATAATATTGATAAATGCCACAAATTACCCCTTATTATTTGATGCAAACAAGCTCAATTTCCATGGTTGGCAACTAATTATTTTAGGCATTTTAACAATTAGTTGTTTTAGCCTGCCTCTTATAGCCACAATCATGAAACAGCCAGCAGGAAGTCTTCTATATAAATTTGGAAAGATTGGTATATTTACTTCTATAATTCACGTGAGTATTGTTGGAATACATGGATGGTTTACTCCATTAGAATGGCCTTATTATTTACCTCCAATCACCTTATTATTTGTTATTACGGCAAGTACCATCGTAATTTTTAGGTCTTTTTTTACCTAAACAAGTTGGGCCGAAGAAGTTATCAGTTCACGGTCTATTTTTTTAAAGAGTCCTTGCAGCACCTTTCCTGGACCCACCTCAACGACTTCTGTTACGCCATCCGCGAGCATATTTTGCATGATTTGCGTCCATTTTACAGGAGCCGTTAATTGAATTACTAAATTTTTCTTTATCTCGTCCGGAGTGGCAACTGGAAGAGCCGATACGTTTTGATAAATAGGGCAAATAGGGGTAGAAAAGTGTGTTGCCTCAATAGCAGCAGCCAACTCTTCTCTAGCGGGCTCCATGAGGGGCGAATGAAATGCACCTCCTACCGGTAAAATCAAGGCTCTCTTTGCGCCAGCCTCCGTCATTTTTTCACAAGCCTGCTGAACAGCCAATAATGAACCAGAAATAACCAATTGTCCCGGGCAATTATAATTCGCAGGCACGACAACCCCCTCAATTTTAGCGCAAATTTCCTCAATGATCTGATCCTCCAAGCCTAGAATAGCTGCCATAGTCGATGCTTCTAATTCACACGCTTTTTGCATTGCCAAGGCCCTTTTATAAACAAGCGAAAGTCCATCTTCGAAGCGTAATGTTTTATTGGCCACCAAAGCAGAAAACTCGCCAAGAGAATGACCTGCTACCATGTTAGGTTGGAACAAATCTCCCAAACAAGCCGCTAGGATAGTCGAATGAATAAATATAGCCGGCTGGGTTACTTTTGTTTGTTTCAGTTCCTCATCCGTCCCTTCAAACATGATTTTTTGGATATCAAAACCCAAAATTTCATTTGACAAACTAAACATTTCTTTGGCGAGCGACGATTGTTCAAAAATTTCCTTACCCATTCCGAAAAATTGCGCGCCTTGACCTGGAAAAACATATGCTTTCATACTGCTGTTATTTTTTTTTTTATAATTGGCCAAAGGAGTGAAATTTACCCTCCTTAAAAACTTTCACTTTAATTAACAATCCATTACTACCATAGATATACACTTTACCATCGTATAATTGCCCATCTTTAAAATCGCCGTCTTGCCAAATCTCATCATTGTCATTAAAAATTGTATTGTAACCTGATGGAATGAAGCGGACTCCTTTAGTCTTTGGATTCGTTATTTTTGGTGGATATTCATCTTGGTATACTTTTTCAATATTATGGATATTAGGGTCGTTGTTTTTAGTCATTTTTCCAGGTTTGCCCCCTTGGACAAGTTGAATAGACTTAACATTTCCGTTTTTATAATACGTTTTGATCTTATCCGATAATTTTCCATCTATTTTAGTGTACTCTAGTTGAACCTGGCCATTCGCATAATAATGTTTTACTACTCCCATTTCTTCCCCTTTATCATTAAATTGGGCACGGTAAGCTACTTGGCCATTTTTATGATATCGCACCAATTCACCTTTATATTCATTGCTGTTAAAACTTCCCTTTTCACGCATGACCCCATTAGAATAATAGCGGCTATATGAACCTTCCGGGCGATTGTTTTGGTAGTTACCTTTCAATTTAATCGTCTTTCCATCGGGATGGTATTTAATCCACTCACCTGTTTTTCTTCCATTAATATAATTCCCCTCCTCTACTTTGACGTTCGCGCCGTAACCCGATGATTTTTTATCCGAACCTAAATAAATCCATTTACCTTGTTTTAGACCATTACTGTCCTTTTTGTTTTGGGCAAAAAGCGAGTGGATTCCTGTGAAAAGAATAAGTAAAAAGTACAGAGTAAAATGACGCATCAAGTAATTATTTATGATGTTCAAAGTTAAACTTTTAAGTTTTAGACAAGCTTAATTGTGCATAATTTATTTATTCTGGGCGAATTACGGGACATATTTTTAGGTAAATTTGATCGAATTTTCAAAACTATGATTTCTTTTACCCCGAATGAACTTCCTGTATCAAAAATGCATCAGTATTTATTGAGTTCAATTGGGCCAAGACCGATTGCATTCGCTTCCACTATTGACTTAGAGGGGCGGCCAAACTTAGCGCCATTTAGTTTTTTCAATGTTTTTAGTGCAAATCCTCCGATATTAATCTTCTCACCCGCTCGAAGCGGAAGGGCGAATACCACCAAAGACACCTACAACAATGTTAAAGTTCATCCTGAAGTGGTTATAAATGTGGTGAATTTCGACATCGTAGAGCAGATGAGCTTAGCCAGTTCGCCGTATCCAGCTGGCGAAAATGAATTTATCAAAGCAGGATTAACTCCTATACCGTCAGATATTGTCAAGCCTTTTAGAGTAAAAGAATCACCTGTTCAATTTGAGTGCAGAGTAAATCAAGTAATAGAGTTAGGAAAAGAAGGTGGTGCAGGGAATTTAATAATTTGTGAAGTCCTGAAATTCCATATTCATGAAAACCTGCTTGACGAAAATCAACTAATCGATCAACAAAAAATAGATTTAGTGTCTAGAATGGGTGGTGATTGGTATTGCAGAGCGAATAATAACGCTATGTTTGAACTTACAAAACCCATTACAAGTTGTGGAATTGGATTTAATCTTCTACCAGTAGATTTTATTAAAAGTGAGGTGTTTACTAAAAACCATCTAGCTAGGCTAGCAGGAATTGAGGAAATTCCAGACGAAACAGAAGTAAATGAGTATAAGTTAATCGAATTAAGCGATTTATTTGTATCTTTAGATAAGCAGCCTAAAGAATTAGAATTAGCTTTGCATAAACGAGCAAAACTTTTGCTAGAACAAAACAAATTGAAGGACGCATGGCTGACCCTTCTTTCATTTAATAACGGATAAAAAAAAGAGTATGTTTAAATTAACAGGAAGTATAAAAATGATTAACGCAACCGTTCAGGTAAGCGATCGATTTTCAAAAAGAGAATTTGTAGTGTCAGACACAAGCAGTCAATACCCTCAAGATATTTTGTTTCAATCAACACAAGATAAATGCAGTTTACTGGATCAATTTCAAGTTAGTGATCAAATCGAAGTATCATTTAATTTGCGTGGTAGAGAATGGACAAGTCCACAAGGAGAAATTAAGTATTTTAATACCTTGGAAGCTTGGCGTATTGAAAAAGTTGGTCAAGGTATGCCTGCGGGTGGGCCATCAGCCATTTCATTAGACCCAAGTGATTTCCCTGCTGAATCTAGCAAAAAAGCGCCGGCTGCTGCCAATGAAGAGGACGACGATTTACCGTTCTAATCACTTAGTTTTTTTCGTATTTCCGCTTGTATTTCAGGTATAGATCTTCTTGAAAATTCGAGCTTGAAATTAGCTTTCCATCACGCATTATTAAGTTCACCTTATTGGTACGCATGTCCAATGCATTGCCTTGAGAAACAAAAAGTGTGGCGGATTTACCTATTTCAATTGACCCATACTTTTCGTCCATTCCCAATATTTGACAAGTAGAAAGGGAGATCGCTTGAATAGCTTGTTCTTCCGTTAAACCATAAGCCATGGCTGTCCCGGCCAAAAAAGGCAAGTTTCGTGCATTCATCGCTTCCATAGCTCCTTCGTTTTGCAGACAAAACAACACGCCTTGCTTCTGAAGCAAATAAGGCAATTGGTAAGGCAGATCAACGGGTTCATCTTCAAATTCAGGCAGCTTGTGTACGCGTTCTAACATGATAGGAATGTGCGAGTCTTTTAATCGACTACCCAATAAATACGCATCATGCCCACCAATAATAACAGGATACTTGATGGCGTATTTTTCACAAAAGTCAATCACATCTAATAATTGTTGCATTTCATCCGCATGAAAAAAGACCCGTTTTTTTCCTTTAAAACAGCCCTTCATCGCTTCTAATCGTTGGTCAAAATCTTCTCCTTTATTCGTTGCATAAGCCAAGGACATTTCAAAAAACACTTCAATCTTAGCCTTTTGATTCAGGTAGTCTTTATTAATAGATTTTGGCGCAGGCTCTGCCCACCAACCACCACCACTCGTGGCGGGCGGCCAATTAACATGAATTCCATCATCTTTTAATATGGTAGCATCCTCCCAGTTCCACCCTGCTAAAAACATCACGGAAGAAGTACCAGATATTGTTCCTCCTCTAGGCGTCGCTTGGGTAAAAAGCACCCCGTTCGTGAGTACAGTTTCGATCACGTTGGATTCGGCATTGTAAGCTATTTGAGTTCGAACGTGCGGATTAAAATCACCTACATCCTGATAATCCCTAGTGGCTCGAACGGCATCTATTTCTGTTAATCCTAATGTGGAATTTGGGGCAACAAATCCTGGATAAACATGCTGACCTTCCACGTCAATTATGGTATCCCAATCTGAAGGCTCATACCTTGTTGTCATGGCATTTTTTATAGACACAATCTTTCCATCTATGATTCCAATCGCCGCTGTTGGCATTACATCTCCATTACCGACATGAAGATAGCCATTTATCAAAAGTGTTTTTTGCCCAAAAGACGATGGCAACATAAACAACATAAAAGAAACTATAAAAATTAATCTTTTCATATTTAATGGGAGTTTTCTAATTCACTTCCCTCCTCGCCAATTGTATTGCAATGGAAATGTTTGTTTCGTTTTGGTTTAAATTTTTGGGTTTCTCCGTTCGATTTATTTTGAGATAGCATCAACGAAGTAAGGCGAGCACGCTCTACTTTATTTCGCGCTTGCAATAATTTATCTTCTTCTAAGCTAAACAAAATCTTACCATCAATAACCGTCATTTGTACAATGGCTTTAATACTTAAGGGATTGTCACTCCAAAGGACCAAGTCAGCATCCTTGCCGACACGAATACTTCCCATTCGATCATCCAAATGCAATAATTTAGAAGGATTCAAGGTGACCATCTTCCAAGCATCAATTTCCGACATGCCGCCATATTTAACACTTTTTGCTGCTTCTTGATTTAACCGTCTCCCCATTTCCGCATCATCTGAATTAATGGCAACCACCAGCCCTTGTTGATTCATAAGCGCAGCATTATATGGGATTGCATCATTAACTTCAAACTTATAGGCCCACCAATCAGAAAAAGTAGAGGCACCCACCCCATGTTCTTTCATTTTATCCGCTACTTTATACCCTTCCAAAATGTGTGTAAACGTATTTACGGTAAAACCCATAGAATCTGCTACCTTCATAAGCATATTAATTTCAGATTGCACATAGGAATGACAAGTGATTTTTCGTTCTCCTGATAGTATTTCACACAAAACCTCCAATTCTAGGTCTTTTCGCGGAGCGATTGAATTGTCCGTTTTCTTACTTAACAAATACGCATTCCATTCCTTTTTATATGCCTCTGCCCTCATAAAACCGTCATAGAAGACCTGCTCAACCCCCATACGTGTTTGAGGAAATCGGACCGTGCTATAATCACCCCAATTAGATTGCTTTACATTTTCACCTAAGGCACATTTAATGAATTTTGGCGCATTTGGAATTATCATTTCGTCAGGCGAGGATCCCCATTTCAATTTAATCAGTGCAGACTGTCCACCAATAGTATTAGCGGAGCCATGGAGTAACTGTGCGGCTGTAACACCACCCGCTAATTGCCTATAAATATTTATATCATCGGGATTCACAACATCAGCAATACTTACTTCAGCCGTAACTGTTTGGCCGCCTTCATTCACCCCTTTAGAAATAGCGATGTGCGAATGCTCATCTATGATTCCAGATGTCAAGTGCATCCCTTTGCCATCAATTATAATTGCGTTTGGGGGAATCACTACGTTATTTTTAGAAACAATTATAATTTTTCCATCGAAACAAACCACGGTAGCATTCTCCATGATACCCTCGGCTTCATTCGTCCAAAGAGTGGTGTTTTTAATAACAAGAGGTCGATCTACTAATTCAGTATTTCGTCCAAACGCTAAATTAGGAAGCCAAGATTTTGGTTCTACAACCGTTTCTTTTACGTTTATTTTTTCTTCATCGACTTTATTGGAATTTTTTTGTTTTTTAATAGCCGCCCATTCCGACCAATTTCC
>CAMCQW010000042.1 GCA_945877045.1 Chryseobacterium gleum | reverse complement strand
ACAATCAATTCGGTCGATTAAGGGATATTTGTGTTGGTCCACTTAAAGAAATTTATTTGGCAACTAATGGCGCATCATGGTCTAATACAAACCCAAATACACATAGCATTATTGTTTTGAGACCATTAAATGATTTAACTATAAATGACTTTGGAAGTAATTCTTTTGCGATTTATCCTAATCCAACAGAAAATCAATTTACAATGGATGTTTCCGATGATTTAATGGGAAGTTCATTTTATTTAATTGATATGTCGGGTAGAGTGCTATCTTCTTCCATCATTACTGAATTATCTACAAAAGTCAATTCTTCTCTACTGGAAAATGGAATGTATCAACTAATCATTATAGGTAAAAATGGCGAAAAAATAGCGAGAAATTTCTTTAGGTTGGGGCTATGAGGTTTGGAAAGATGGGGCACTCATTATAAATCAAACACACATTCCAGCGATTCAAGGACTTCGTGCTTTTACATCACAAGAACAAGCTCAAAAAGCGGTAGATATAATAAAAATAAAGTTAGATAAAGGCGTTTTCCCACCAACCATTTCTATTGATAAACTCCAAGGTATCGGGGTTGATATAAAATAATTTCTAGGCTCTTTTTCCTAGTTCAATTACTTCAAGATCATGAAATTTATCTCCCGTAATTGAAAAACGAAGTAAGGTGCGAACCGCATGAAATCCTTTAATTCCGCAAGCACCAGGATTCATCCAAAGCATATTAAAACGTTTGTCCATTTGTACTAAGGTAATGTGTGAATGACCACAAACTAGTAATTGAGCGGCTCCATTTTTTTCAATTTCCTCCATAAGTGGCTTGGAGTAATTTCCCGGCCTTCCAGCGATGTGTGTTATTAGTACGTTTACCTCTTCAATTTTAAAGCGATTGTTTAAAACAGTTTCGATCCGGATTAAGTGATCGTCAATGTTGCCATATACGGCTCTTGTAGGTTTGAATTGTTTTAATTGATCAAGAACATCCAGTGTGCCAATATCACCTGCGTGCCAAATTTCATCTACGTCTTTAAAATGTTCAAATATTCGTGGATCCAAATAGCCGTGAGTATCGGAAAGTAAACCTATGCGTTTCATTCTTTTGTATCTCCTTCAATAAGTTGTTTGTGATACATTGCTGTGTAGGTGCCATTGTTCGCTAATAAGCTTTCATGAGTTCCTGTTTCTACAATTTTACCTGCTTCTAAAACGATTATTTTAGTCGCATTTCGTATGGTTGATATGCGATGACTAACAATAATTGTAGTTCGATCTTCCTTGTTCTTGTTTAAGTTAGTCAATATCGTCTCTTCCGTTTGGGTATCTACAGCGGAAAGGCAATCGTCTAATAGTAATAAAGAAGGCTTTCTGATCAATGCTCTTGCGATGCTAATACGTTGTTTTTGTCCCCCGCTTAAGTTAACGCCTCTTTCCCCTAATTCTGTTTCAATTCCATTCGGGAAATCAGCGAAGTTGTGAAATACATGTGCATCTGTCAATGCGCCAATAATTTCTTCTTCGCTTGCGGAATCGTCTCTAGAGCCAAATAGCACATTGTTTTTTATGGTATCAGAAAACAAGAAAACATCTTGATTTACCATGCCACTTTGTTCCCTTAATTCATCTAAATTGCTGTCCTTTAAATTTTGTTCATCAATCATTATTTTTCCATTGTCTACATCAAATTGACGAAGTAATAAACTCAATATCGTTGATTTTCCTGAGCCTGTATGTCCTAAAATGGCAAGGGTTTCCCCTTTTTTAACATGAAAACTAATGTTTTCTAGTGCGGTGATTCCAGTGTTTTTGTAGGTAAATGAAACGTTATCAAAAATAATCCCTCCATTAAATGGTTTTATATCGTGATTTGTATTGACAATATTGGGGTCTTCTAATAAAAACTCATTGATTCTTTTTTGGGAAGCTGCGGCTCGTTGAATAATGGTCGTCACCCAACCAATACTAGCAAATGGCCATGTTAGGTTCGTGACAAAGAAAATGAACGCGATGATTCCTCCTAATGATAGTTGTTTTTCATAGGTCATTATTCCTCCAATGTAAATTGCTAAAATGGTGCTTATTCCAATTAAAAATAAAATGGTAGGCATGAATAGGGAATTGATTAATACCAATTTCATGCTTTTACTTTTATATGATTCAGCCGATTTATTCATTTTTTCCGACGTTTCATTTACTCGACTATATGCTTTTATGACAGATATTCCTGCGAATGTTTCTTGCGCAATGGTTGAAATCGTGGATTGTTCGGATTGGACCAAGCTACTTAATTTATTCATTTTTGTCGAAACTTTATAGATGAGTATAGACATAATAGGCAAGGGGATAAGTACATAAAGGGTTAGTGTTGGACTTATTTGCACCATTTGAAATATGATCATGGTTACCAATACAATTAAGTTAATCGTATACATAATTCCTGGTCCTAGGTACATCCTAACGAGTCCAACATCTTCAGAAATTCGATTCATTAAATCACCGGTCTTATTTTTCTTGAAGAAGGAGATGTCTAGTTTTTGGTAGTGATTGAATATTTCATTTTTCAAATCAAATTCAATATGGCGTGACATTACAATTATTGTCTGTCGCATCAGAAATAGAAAAAATCCTTTCGCAAATGATAAGAACAAGTAAATTCCTCCAATTTTTAATGATAAATACAAGGCATCGTTTGCGGAGTGTATGGAAACATTTGTCATCAGTCCATCGATGGTTTCCTTAACGTAGATAGGCATCTTAACGCCAAAATAATTACTAATTATCGTGAAAAAGATACCAAAAAGAAATCGCCATTTATATTTGATGAAATATTTATTAAGGTGGCGAAGTGACTTCATAGATAATTTTCTAAATTTGCGCTTGAATGACAACGGTGCAAAAGTAACCAATCGTTATTAATGTGAATGAATCAATGATTAAAATATCGCCCTTCCATTTAGTCAATCTATATGAGCTTAACTGAAAATCCAATTATATCACAAATGTCCACAATGGGGCATGAGCAAGTTTTATTTTGCAATGATTCTGCTACGGGTTTAAAGGCAATTATCGCTATTCATAATACGGTGTTAGGTCCAGCTCTAGGAGGAACAAGAATGTGGGCTTATTCAAATGAAATGGAAGCGCTAAATGATGTGCTTCGTTTATCCAAAGGAATGACCTACAAAAATTCTATTTCCGGATTAAACCTAGGTGGTGGAAAAGCGGTCATCATTGGCGATGCACGAACAATGAAGTCAGAAGCATTATTTAGGCGTTTTGGAAAATTTGTTGAAAGTTTAGCAGGAAATTATATTACGGCTGAAGATGTTGGAATTTCACCTTCTGATATGAATTGGGTGAATATGGAAACGAATCATGTAGCTGGATTACCTGGTAAAAGTGGTGATCCTTCACCTGTGACGGCCTACGGCGTATACATGGGGATGAAGGCTTGTGCCAAAGTTCAGTTCGGATCTGATTCGTTAGAAGGTAAAACGATCGCTGTACAAGGTGTTGGACACGTGGGGGAATATTTAGTAAAACATTTAGCTGCGGAAAAAGCGAACGTTGTTATTACAGATATTCATGAAGAAACGCTAAAGCGAGTTGCTAATCAATACGGCGTTAAAGTGGTGGCTCCAAGCGAAATTTACGATGTCCCAATGGATATTTATGCTCCTTGTGCAATGGGTGCTACCATAAACGATGAAACTCTTTCTCGTTTAAAATGTTCTATTATTTCTGGCGCAGCAAATAATCAACTAGCAATTGAACAAAAACATGGTTTAGAGGTTATGAACCGTGGGATAATTTACGCTCCTGATTATACAATTAATGCAGGTGGTGTTATTAATTGTTTTTCAGAAGTGGAGGGGCTTTCAAGTGAATGGGCACACACAAAAGCAGCAGAGATTTATGCGACGATATTAAATATTATTCATAGATCTAAAGAAGCAAATATCCCAACGTATCAAATTGCAAATAAAATGGCAGAAGAAAGAATTGCGGCTGTTGGAATTGTTAAAATAAATAAGTAAATGTTAAATAGAAGGCATCTTCGGATTAAAGTTTTACAGTTATTATATGCCTATTTTCAGTCGGAGGAGGATAACTTCCCGAAGGCAGAAAAAGAATTAATACTGACAATTGAACGCATGTACGATATGTATTTATACTTATTGTTGAGTCTTTCAGAATTAAAGAGAGCGGCAGAAAATAAAGTGGCATATAAAAAGAAAAAAATACTTCCTTCTGAAGATGATTTACATCCTAATCTAAAATTTGTTGAAAATCAACTCATTCAACTTGTTGAAAATTCAAGTAGCTTAAAGGCGCTTTGTGAAAAACGAAAGATCAATTGGATGGGAGTAGAAAATCAAGAGCTTTTTCGTAAAATGTTTCAGCATACCTTAGAAAACGAAACCTATTTTGACTATTTGCACAATAATTTGAGTGGATTTGAAGAAGATCGCGCTTTTGCATTGTCAATTTTCAAAGAAGACATTGCCAACTCCGAACTTCTCTATAACTTTTTTGAAGAAAAAAGTATCAACTGGTTGGATGATTTAGACTTGTGTTGTTCTATGGTATTAAAATCATTGAAGGGAATTAAGATCGAAGAGGAATTCGTTCCAATGCCTTTGTTTAAAGAAAATGATGATGAAAAGGAATTTGTAATTGAACTATTTAGAAAAACAATTATTAATAATGAGGAGAATGAAAAACTGATTGCTGAATTAGCTGATAATTGGGAGTTGGATCGGATAGCAAAAATGGATATGTTCTTATTGAAAATGGGCTTAACGGAGTTGCAAATCTTCCCAAGTATCCCAACCAAAGTTACTTTAAATGAATACATTGAGATTTCAAAGTTCTATAGTACGCCCAAAAGCAATTTATTTATCAATGGAATTTTGGATAAAGCAATTGGAAAGTTAACTTTGGCAAAAAAAATAGTGAAAACGGGTAGAGGATTAATTAATTAAAATAAGATGAAAAAAACGCTTGTATTTTTAGCTTTTTGTTCTTTGCTTTTTTCATGTGAAGATAATAAGAATGTGGTGGTTGGTCAAAAAACAACCATGGAGGTTAATTTAGTGTATGATGCTGGCAATGTAATTAAAGGCGAAGTGATCAATGCTAAATTTAAGGTTAAAAATACTGGGGATTATCCATTGGTATTTGGCGAAGTAAGACCTTCTTGTTCTTGTACAGTGCCTCACAAGCCTGAAAAACCGATCTTGCCTGGTGAAACGGGTGAAATTGTTGCGCAAGTAATGACGGATAAACTGAACACGAAAAATATAAATAAGTCGGTTACTATTATGACGAATACGGAACCAAATACTACAGTATTAATGATTAAAGGAGTAATTAAATAAACAAAAATAAAATATATGAAAATATTAGCAGGAGCAGCAGCAAATGGGGGATCAGCATCAAGTTTAATCATGATTGTCGTTATGATTGTGATTTTTTATTTTTTTATGATTCGTCCGAACATGAAAAAGCAAAAAGAAGCAAAAAAGTTTAGAGAAAATCTAATGGCAGGTCAAAAGGTTGTTACTATTGGCGGCGTTCATGGGAAGATATTAGAAGTGAGTGAGACTACGGTTCTAGTTAATTCTGAAGGGAGTAAAATTAGGTTTGAGAAATCTGCCATTGCTTCTTCAAGCGATGATCAATTAGAATCTAAATAATTTCAGTGAAGCTAGTTTTAAAGACTTTCATCTTATTCATTGTAACTTCCATGTTCTTTTCATGCAATAATCCACAGGTTTGTGATTGTATGGATATGAGTATTGAAATTTTTAATAAAACGAAGATGAATGACTCATTACTAAAAACGTACACTAAATCGCACGAGAAAGAAATTCAAGCGTGTAATAAAATGTTCCAAAATATTAGTGAGAAGGAAAAAGCAGCGATTAATAAAGAATCTAAACGTTGCCCTTCTTATCTCAATTTTGTATCAAAGAATAAAAAATAATTCTGTTCAAGACTTAATTATTTGTTTAATTTAGCATTTCTAAAAAAAAAATAACTTATGGAAACTACTTATATTTATGCCCTTTTAATTCTAGCACTTTTAATTGTTATTGGATTAAAATTACGGCAAGCTGGCTCAGACATCGAAAATAAAAACCTTACCCAAGCGGGTACTTTGTGGTTAATTGTCAATGGTGCCTCCATTTTATTTGTAGTCGTTATGATGGTAATTGGTCTGATGAAAGGGTCTGAGATTTGCAATTGTTCAGATATTTATTTAGGAATTACGAAAGAAGCAAAAGCTGCTAATGGAGATCAGAAGAAGATAGATGCTATCCAAAAGAAATACAAGAGCGATATTGAGTCTTGTGAAAAGATTTTCGCTGACAAATCTCAAGATCAAGCAACCATCGAAAAAGAATTGGATAAATGTCCTTCTTACAAGCAAATGAAAAAAATGAGATAATCTCTCTTTAAAGAATCAATAAACTTAAACAACCCAACAAACCGCATGAGAAAATTAACCTACTTATCCGCTATTGTATTATTATACACTTTTTCATCATGTGGTGGATCAGCAACGTGTGATTGCATAGATTTAAGTTTAGAAATTATAAAAGAAGTAAAAGTTTCTAATGGCGACCCAGTAAAAATGAAGGCCCTTGAAGCAAAATACAGAGAGGATATGGATAAATGCGATAAAACAATGCAAGGGAAGAAGGAAGAAGATTTTAAGAAATGTCCTTCTTACAATGAGATTTTAAAGTTTAGAAACTAATTCTTTTTTTAAAGAAAAACCATCTTTATTTAACACCTATTTTATTTTGGAATAGGATAGGTGTCAATTAAATAAATGAAGGCCCCAATCGCCGCAGCACCTAGTTCTAATTCACGTTTGTTTACATTTTCAAACACATCACTTGAGGCATGATGAAAATCAAAGTAGCGTTGAGAATCTGGAATAAATCCATATAATGGAATCCCAGGAAAAGAGTCTTTTAGTGGGCCAATGTCAACTCCTCCGCCACCTTTTTCCCATTGGTTTAGATCGTAGCTATTAAACAGCGGTGCAAAACCTTTAAGATGTTGAACTTGTTTTTCGTTTCCATCGCATCCAAAGCCTCGTGGTGAAAATCCCCCTCTATCACTTTCTAAAGCGGCATATTGAATTTCTCCCTTCTCCTTGGACCAACTAGCATAAGTCTTTCCTCCCATATTACCGTTTTCTTCATTCATGAAAAATACAACACGTAAGGTGTGTTGCGGTTTATAATTCAAGGTTTTCAATATTCGTAATGCTTCCAAACAATGGATGACGCCTGCGCCATCATCGTGTGCGCCTTCTCCGGTATCCCACGAGTCTAAATGCCCTCCGAAAGTTATTATTTCATTTTTTTTGTCTCCAATTATTTCTGCTATTACGTTATAGGAATCAGCAGCTGGATAATTTCTACAATCCAATTCAATAAAAATATCAATGGGACCTTGCTCATTGGCTTTCGAAAGTTGATCGGCATCATTAGTAGATATCGCTGCTGCAGGAATTTTAGTTACCGTGCTGTCGTATTTCATTGATCCTGTGTGTGGAAAATCATCATCTGGTAATCCTAAGGAACGAATCACAACGCCAATTGCACCTAGCTTAGCAGCTTCAATTGCTCCATCTCCTCTGATTGGGTAACAGGCGCCATATGCTTTAAATGTTATAATTTGCGAGGCATCCATTTCTTGGTTAATGAATACAATCTTGCCCTCAATTTCTTTTCTTTTTGCTTTTTTTAATGCCTCTAAGGTCTTGAATTCTATCACTCGCGCTTGTAACAAGCCTCCAGTTCCTATTGATCCACCCAATGCTAAAACGTGAAGTTTTTGAATTTCACCTTTGTTGTTTTTGTACCAAGCACTTTCTGTATTTCCTCTCTCCCAATGTGGGACTTTAATCGCTTGCAGGTACACTCTGTCGAATCTGTAGCTTTTCATTTTTTCTTCGCTCCATCGTATAGCCATCTCCGCTTCAGCCGACCCTGTTAAACGATGACCAATATTTTTACAGAGTTCTCTAAGGTCTTCGTATGCTTGCCCTCTTAAAAGTGCTTCGTCATATATGTTCCGAATGAATAATGAGTCGCTGTTACTATTGGGCGTCTTTTGTGCGTAAAAAACAGGGTGTATGAAAAGTATGAATAATAAAAGTCGCATGTTTATTTTTTTACGAATATACGATTTCCATAATTTTATTTGAATCTTCCTGTCAATAATCTTACTAATAGACAGCATTTGCTAAGGCATAATTCCCCTATACCGATGCGAATTATTATCTTTACAATTAAATTATTTTTATGTCATTAAAATGTGGAATTGTAGGTTTGCCAAATGTTGGGAAATCAACCTTGTTTAATTGTTTATCGAATGCTAAAGCGCAGGCAGCAAATTTTCCTTTCTGTACCATTGAACCAAATATTGGAACAATAACCATTCCTGATCCCCGCTTAGAAAAGTTAGAAAGTATTGTCCTTCCGCAACGTGTTGTTCCAACTACAATGGAAATCGTTGATATTGCCGGCCTAGTAAAAGGTGCTTCAAAAGGAGAAGGATTGGGGAATCAGTTTCTTGCTAATATAAGGGAAACAGACGCTATTATTCATGTGCTTAGGTGTTTCGATGATGGTAATATTATTCATGTTGATGGGAGTGTGAACCCTGTTAGAGATAAAGAAATTATTGATATTGAATTACAATTGAAAGATTTAGAGACAATCGATAAAAAACTGAGTGCCTTATCAAGGGTTTTGAAATCAGGCGATAAAGATGCCTTAAAAGAAAATGAACTTTCCTTGAAAATTAAGGAAGGATTGGAAAAGGGGATTTCTGTAAGGGGCTTACCTTTTACGTCCGATGATTTTGAAATCATTAAAAAGTTTCAATTAATCACTTCTAAGCCGGTACTTTATTTATGTAATGTGGATGAAGCATCTGTAAAAATGGGAAATCAATACGTTGAACAAGTAAAAGTCGCTATCGCAAATGAGAATGCGGAGGTGTTAGTGATAGGTGCAAAAATTGAGGCTGATATTACAGAATTAGACACCTATGATGAACGCCAATTATTTTTAGATGAGTTAGGTTTGGAAGAGCCAGGTGTGAATAGACTGATTCGTTCTGCGTATACACTGCTTAATTTACAAACTTATTTTACTGCTGGTGTGAAAGAGGTTAGGGCCTGGACGATTAAAAAGGGTATGACAGCTCCTCAAGCCGCAAGTGTAATTCATACTGACTTTGAAAAAGGATTTATTCGTGCAGAGGTAATGAAATACATTGATTTCACTACCTTAGGTTCTGAAAATGCGGTGAAGGAAGCTGGTAAGTTTAAGGTAGAGGGGAAGGAGTACATCGTTGATGATGGCGATATAATGCATTTTAGATTTAATGTTTAATATTATTTTTGACATATGATTTCTGCTAACCAACCGCATCTTACTTCTTGGATTTCCGTCCCGGAAAACTCAGATTTTCCCATTCAAAACATTCCTTTTGGGATTTTTAAAACGGCTAATAAATCACCAAGAGTTGGTACGCGTATCGGTGATATGGTCATCGATTTATTTGAATTGTATCAGCTTAATTGTTTCTCAAAATTGCCTTTTGAAGCAACTGATTTTGATTCCTCAACGCTTAATTCAATGATGAAAAAAGGCAAAGGAGCAATCAGGGAATTGAGAAATGAATTGTCCACTTTATTGCAAAGCGATCATTCATTTCTTAGGGATAATGACGCCTTACACAGTTCGTTTTTGCACGATGAAACGCATGTAGAGATGTTGTTGCCTGTAGCTATTGGCGATTATACAGATTTTTATTCTAGTAAAGAACATGCAACGAATGTGGGTGTAATGTTTAGAGATCCTGCTAATGCGCTTCTGCCAAATTGGTTGTGGATTCCAGTTGCTTACCATGGAAGAGCTTCTTCAGTGGTAGTTTCTGGTACTAATTTTCATCGACCAAAAGGTCAAATAAAACCAAACGAGCTCGAAGACCCAATCTTTTCTCCTTCTAGACAAATTGATTTTGAATTAGAAATGGGCTTTATTACCTTTGATGGGAAACCGCTTGGTGATTCAATCTCCGTAAATGAAGCCGATGATTATATTTTTGGGCTTTGCCTCTTTAATGATTGGTCGGCAAGGGATATCCAGAAATGGGAATATGTTCCTTTGGGACCATTTCTAGCCAAAAATTTTGCTTCTACTATGTCTGCTTGGATTGTTACCTTGGATGCCCTGCAACCGTTTCGTGTTGATAGTCCGGTGCAAACTCCAAAGGTCTTGGATTACCTCAAAGGATCCGAGAAAGATTCGTATGATATTCACTTGAATGTTTCTATTGTGACGGATTCTAATGTGGAAACTCAAATTTGTCAATCGAATTATAAATACATGTATTGGTCGATGGCGCAACAGTTAGCGCATCATACTGTCAATGGTTGTAATATCAGAGGTGGTGACTTAATAGGATCAGGAACTATTTCTGGGCCTACTGAAGGATCCTATGGCTCCATGTTAGAATTAGCTTGGAAAGGAACTAAACCATTACTCTTAAATGATGGTACGGAGCGCCGTTTTATTTTTGATGGGGATACGGTTGTGATGCGCGGACATTGTCAAAATGAAGGGCTTAGAATCGGTTTTGGTGAGGTGAAATCAACATTATTACCAGCAAAGTAAATGGAAATTCTACCTGAAAAGTATGATGTAGAAAAGGAACGTAAGGAGATCCTTAATGCTTTTCGGGGATTACTAAGGTCTTTCAAAGATCGGACAAACAAAGATACGAGATTGGTGCGTAAAGCATTTGATCTTGCGTTGGAAGCGCATAAAGATATGCGTCGAATGTCAGGCGAACCTTATATTTATCACCCTATTTCAGTTGCTCGTATATGTGCTGAAGAAATGGGGCTAGATACGCCAGCTATAGTTTGTGCCTTGCTTCATGATACGGTAGAAGACACCTATATTACCTTGGAGGATATTGAGGATATGTTTGGGGAACAGGCAAAAAAAATAATCAATGGCTTGACCAAAATTCCTGAAGTATTCGATGAAAATGCTTCCATTCAAGCGGAGAATTTCAGGAAAATGATTTTAACAATTTCCGACGATTTTCGAGTTGTTCTAATCAAATTAGCGGATCGCTTGCATAATATGAGGACGCTTGGAAGTATGCCGCCCGAAAAACAATTGCGTATTGCGTCTGAAACAAAATTCTTATATGCACCCTTAGCACATCGCTTTGGCTTGTATTCGATTAAAACAGAATTAGAGGATTTGTCGCTAAAGTATTGTGAACCAGAGGTCTTTTTGTCTATCGAGAATAAATTAAAAAGCACGCAAGATGTTAGAGCGCGTTTCATTCGTCGTTTTATGTCGCCAATTAAAGAAACGCTCCTGCAAGAGGGCTATGCGTTTGAAATTATTACGCGTACTAAATCTATTTCGTCAATTTGGCGAAAAATGCAGACGAAAGAAATACCTTTTGAAGAGGTTTTTGATGTTTTTGCTATTCGTATTATTATTGATACCCCACCTGAATTGGAAAAGTCAGATTCTTGGCGAATTTATAGTATCGTAACGGATTATTATCAACCAAGTCCTGATCGTTTACGAGATTGGATTTCA
>CAMCQW010000041.1 GCA_945877045.1 Chryseobacterium gleum | reverse complement strand
GGTTTCCTTTGGCAAGCATCATTTTAGAAAGCATGCACCTCACTTTTTCACCTCCAGAAATAACCATCGCGGATTTAAGCGCTTCTTCTCCTGTGAAAAGCATGCGACCTAAAAAGGTACGTAGGTTTACATCTTCACGTTCCTCATCACTTAAAGCATATTGACGTAGCCAATCTATCAAGGATATTTTACTGGAGAAAAAATGGTGATTATCGTTAGGCATGTAGGCGGTAGTAATGGTTGTTCCAAAAGTAAATTCGCCAGAATCAGCTTTAATCTTATTGTTTAATATCTCAAAAAAGGTAGTTAACGCCAATGAATTTTTTGAAATAAAAGCGATCTTATCTCCTTTATTCACGGTAATAGTTAAATCTTTAAACAAGCATTTCCCATCAATGGATTTGGATAAGTCATTGATAGAAAGAATTTGGTTTCCGGCATCTCTCTCTTGATGAAATGTAATACCTGGATATTTTCTGGAGGATGGCTGAATCTCTTCCAAGTCTAGGTTGTCGAGCATTTTTCTTCTGCTGGTCGCTTGCTTAGATTTTGCTGCATTGGCAGAAAACCTAGAGATGAAATCCAATAATTCTTTTTTGCGATCTTCCGCTTTTTTGTTTTTGTCTGATCGTTGACGTGCTGCCAATTGGGAAGATTGATACCACAACGAATAATTACCGGTAAAAAGGTTGATTTTATTAAAGTCGATATCGCCAATGTGCGTACACACGGTATCCAAAAAGTGTCTATCGTGCGAAACAACTATTACGGTATTTCTAAAATCCAACAAGAAATCTTCCAACCAAGAAATAGTGTTTAAATCAAGGTCGTTGGTGGGTTCATCCAAGATTAATACATCGGGATTTCCAAAAATTGCTTGCGCCAATAAAACACGAACTTTTAAATCATTGGACAATTCTTCCATTAAGGAATAATGCTTTGATTCTTCAATCCCTAAATTACTTAACAATGTAGCGGCATCGGTTTCAGCATTCCAACCTTCAAGATCGGCAAATTCTCCTTCAAGTTCGGCAGTTAGCATACCATCAGCTTCTGAAAAATCTTCCTTAGCATACAAGGCATCTTTTTCGACCATTATTTCATACAGTCTTTTATGGCCCATAATAACAGTTTGCAGTACTTGTACTTTATCGAATTCAAAGTGATTTTGCTTTAAAAAAGCCATTCTTTTGCCAGGCTCTAGCTCAACCCTTCCTGTTGTTGGATCTTGATCGCCTGTTAAAATTTTTAAAAAGGTAGATTTACCTGCGCCATTCGCACCAATGATCCCGTAGCAATTCCCTTGTACAAATTTCACGTTTACTTCATCGAAGAGAACGCGTTTACCAAATTGCAATGAAAGATTATTAACATTAAGCATGTTTACTTATTTTTGGCGCAAAGGTAATGAATATGCTGAAGATTAGGCCTTTTTCTGACAAGAATAAACGAAAGCGGGTGGTATGTTTAGCGGTGTAAAGTTAATCTTGGTGCTAGGGAATCGTTTCTTGATATGTCTTTTGGCTTGAAGGGAATATTGAAATTGCATAAAATAGCCATCTTCCTTTAGGTAAGTTTGAATGGTATCTAAGAGAGAATCTCTAAGGTCGCTCGGGAAATTTGCTAATGGAAGCGATGAAATAATAACATCGGCTTTTTCTCCGCCAATTTGCTTTAATAACACACCTAGTTGATCAGCAGAATCATGGAATAAATTAAAGTTCGGATGATTAATTTTAAGCGAAAGTTCATGGTGAAATTGTTCATTCAATTCAATAACCAATAATTGACTATCATCTCCCATTTTAGCTAGTATCTTTTCAGTAAAAACGCCACTTCCGGGACCTAATTCAACAATGAATTTGGCTTGTTTTAAGGGGAGATGGTTTAACATTTTTGCTGACAAGAAACGAGAACTTGGCGCTACAGAACCAACCATCTTTTTTTGTTGGAAGAATTGTTTTAGAAAGGTACTTTTTGACATACTGTATTAATTTAAATGTAGCTGTTTGTTATTTATGATGCCAATTACTTTGCCTTGAAATTCTTGGTCTAGAAATGGACTGAAATAATAAGGCGATGATACAGTTGTTTTGTCAAAAATCCATTTTTTACTAGGGTCAAAAAGGGTAATGTCTGCCATTTCTCCAACGGAGATTCTTTTTTGTTCTATCCCGAAAATATTTCTTGCAGCGCTGGAAAGTAGTTCTACTATTTTTTCTGTTCCTAAATCGGTATGTTTTTCTAAGGCAGCATACATACACTGTAATTGTATGGTGCCAAAAGAGGCAAAGTCAAATTCAATCTCTTTGTCTTCAGGATCGCTAGGACGATGGTCTGAAACGATGGCGTCGATCGTACCATCTTTTATTCCGTCAATTAATGCCTTACGATCTTCCATTGTTCTCAAAACGGGAAGCACCTTAAAGTTTGAATCGAAATCCAAGACTTCTTCTTCGGTAAAACAAAGATTCATGAGATGCACATCGGCGGTGATTTTTATCCCTTTCTTTTTCGCTTGCCTTATTAAATCAACACCGCCTTTTGTCGAAATCCCTGAAAGATGTAATTCGCCATTGGTATATTCAACTAGGGAAATATTTTCTTGTATGGCTATTATTTCTGATACAGCGGGATCTGCCTTTAATCCAGTTTTGGTGGAAGCAATTCCTTCGTTTACGATTCCACTTGCGGCTAATGATGCATTGCTGTTAAAACGGATGATTTTTCCATTAAAATTTTGAACGTATAATAAGGCACGGTGTAAAATGCCAGGATTATGAGTGCCGTTATCATCTGAAAACCAACGGACTCCCGATTGATACATATCGTACATTTCTGCTAATTGTTCGCCTTTCATTCCTTGGGTGATGCATCCAATCGGATGGATTGATACGATGTTGTTTTCAGCACGATTCAATAAATAAGTCACTTGTGCTTTACTATCAATAGGAGGATTGGTTGAAGGTAGAACACCAATTTGCGTAAAGCCTCCTTGTGCGGCTGCGCTTAAACCAGATTCGATGGTTTCTTTGTGTTCGTTCCCTGGATCGCAAAAATTGGATTTGAAGTCTAGCCAACCTTGGGAGACACATAATTGATCCGAACTTATGACTTTTGCGCCCTCACAACTAATGTTTTGCCCGATTTTTTCAATGCTACCGTCGACAATTAATAGGTCAACGATTTGCAAGTGAAATTCAGAAGTGACATCAACTACTTTAGCATTTTTTACTACTATTTTCATAAAGCGATTATTTCCAAAATTTAAGTAAAACCATTTCCGTCAAAATAAAAAGTAAGGCAAGAATGACAAAAAAGCGCCAATACTCAAAGGGTTTATCCAATTTTAGTTGCGTAGAACTTTGTCCATTTTCTACGGCTTTGAAGGTACAGTTTTTTATGCCTGCATTTTCAAAAGCTTGAATTATTTGACTGCCATCCATGATGTCAGTGGAGGATTCTTTACGGTCATAGTTGATTGCTAGACGACCAATTTCTTCCTCATCAATTAGTTTGTATGACCCAGCGACTAATTTTTCAATGGCTTCGGCTCCTGAAATTGAAATGGATGCAATGGATTTAAAGCGTTGATATTGCGGAATAAAATCAACTGTTTTATTAACCAATCGCAAGGGTTTTTCAGCGTTGGAGGTATTGTAGATGAGTATTTTGGCATCTTGACCAATTGTTACAAATGGAGGGAGTTTTCGTGCACTTAATTCTCCCATACGTAACAGTACAGAAGGAAAAAGAGCATTTTGCGTGAAATTACCAAAAGAAAGGGCTAATGATGAAGTGTAGAGGTAGTTCGAATAGTTACCAGGACTTTTTAGCAACAAAGGATTTCCATTTCTTTGTTTCAATAGGGGGTAGGCAGCACTTTGATTGGCATTTATCACGCTATAAGATTTTGAAATGGAGGGTAAATTTAAATCTGCTTTTTCCTTGTCAAACATTCCTATGAAAAAAGGGTTTTTGTAATCGATAGCATTGATTCTATTTCCCGTTGAAATGGTATTTCCTAGTAATGGGAGATTGAGTTTAGTTAAAAAAGCGTTCCATGATGATGCCACGATATTGTCTCCTGGAAACAGGGCTATAGAATGACCTTGTTCGGATAATTCTATAAGATCATTCGCTAATCCACTGCTTACGTCATTGATTCCATTTAAGACGATTAAGTCTGCTTGGGCAGCCAAATCACTTGTGTAGGAAAGTTCAGTGATAGTTGTTAATTTGTAAAATGGTTCAATAGAAAACACCTTTTTAATATCCTCTGAAGCTAATGCGCCGTTGATTAACAATACCTTACATTCTTTGGCAACGGTGATGTTAAAGTAATAACTATCATCCCAAAATAATTGTTTGTCTTTTATTTCAGCGCTTCCTTCAAAGGTGCCCGATGTTACGTTGGTGTAATTGAAGCTGGTGGTGAGGGTGCTATTGGCTTTAATCTCCGCAAACATAGTTCTTTTTTGTGTGCCCAATTCGATTTTAATCTCCACATTTACAGCATCCTCGTCTGAATCATTATTTACACGAACAAATAATTCATTTGGCTCCCCTAATTTTTGAAGAGGCGAGGCAAAATAAATAGAATCTATGTACAAATTCGCTCGAGATTGTGCCTTCACTTGTATTGGATAATAAAATCCAGTATTATCGGCGCTTAGTTTACTTGTTTTGAAAGTTTCTTTTTGAAAGTCAGAAATAATAAGGTGTTGTACGGAATTAATACGTTCTTGCTCTTTGCTTATTCGCGTAATAAATTCTCTTTCCCAATTGATTATTTCATCGATGTTTCTAGTAATTGGGCCTTCTTTTATCTTATCTAATTGTGCGAGTGCTTCAATTTTTGTTAGGATTCTTTTTTCGATTCCTGTTAGGTTATTCGTATGTAAAAGAATACGGCAATCGATCGGGGCATCTTCAATAATTTTTCGAGCAATTTCACGCGCTTCGGAAAGTAATTCTCCTTCAACACCTTTGGCGGTCATGGAAAATGAATTGTCAATATAAATTGAAATTAGGTTTTTCCCTGCCTTTGCTTCGCCATTTGTTACGGGTTTGTAGGGTTGTGCAAAGGCAATGATTATAGCGGATAGCGCAAGAATCCGAGTGATTAAAACGATTAGATGCTTAAGTTTTTTAGTCGATTTATTTTCTTGATCTATTTTTTGAATGAATTGTAAGGATGAAAAATAAAGCGTCTTGTAACGTCTAAAATGAAATAAGTGAATGATAATTGGGATGGAGATTAGGCTTAGTAGCCAAAGTATGCCAGGATAAACAAATGCCATACCCCAAAGTTAGCAATTATTCTTTATTTTTTCAGCATGTTCTATTTGTATTGACAATTGAATTGCTTGTTCTCGTAATTCGTTTATCGCCGTGCTTTCCCATAATTCGCCACGAAGTAAATTTCCAATGGCATAAAAATGTTCGGTGTTATGGGTATTTTTTACCTTGAAATCGCTTACAGATACTTGAATTCCCACTAAAAGTTCATCAGGGACTATCAGTTTATTTTTGTATAATTTAGCAAGGAGTCCTTGTGGAATTTTTGATATATCAGCTTCTGGTCCCGTGCAATTGATTACACATGAAACTTTGATACTAGCGTCTGTATGTGTCAAAGGACTGCGATAAATGACATTTATTTCAGCGGTTTTTTCATCGAAATCCTTAATTTTTCCAGCTAAAATAATGAGGTTTTTTTCTGCTAGTTCCTGTTTAATTTGTTGGTGTGAAATAGGAGGGATGCGATGCCTAGCAACGCCCCATTTATGTCGAAGGTGTCTAAGAAAAAAAGATTTTTCTTCTGTCGTAAATCCTTGCCATAATTTACCTGAATAAGGCCTGAAGTAATTGATGAGTGATTCCAATGAACCATTTTTATTAGCAATTTCTTTTTTCGCTAGATTGAATTCAGCTAACAATGAAGCTAAACGATCTTCTATCTTTATTTTATGCAGTATGCTATCAAAGGTGTTTTCTACTTCGCCTTGTGGAAGTATTTTAAATCCATGCGGTGAGATGCAATAGATAGTTCCATTTTTGTTTTTTTCACGTAAATAATGAACGGTGTCAACCATTGTTAATCCTGTTCCAATAATCAAAATAGGTTTTTGATCATCAATTAATTCACAATCAATCGACCATGGGTTTTGAAAATAATTCGGGGAACCATAAAATGAATTGTTACGGATAGAGGGGTTTCTTGGAAGCTCGTTTCCTGTCGCCAACACACAATATTGAGCGTGTAAGGTGTTGTTTTTAGTTTGAATAATAAATTCCTTATCTGGCTTTAAAAGGTCTAGGACTTCTTCAGCAATGATACTTATTCTATCAGTATATTTTTCATGTGTATTATTCCAAATGGCTTCTAAATACTGCCCGTATAATTCTCTGCCAACAAAGGAGTTGGATATTTCGGTTTTTGTTTTTAATGGATAATGATTGTGTTCCATTAACCAATCAACAAAATCAGTTGGAATAGAAGGAAAAGCACTCATTTTTCCTGCTTTTACATTTAAGAGCATGGTGCTAGATTGCGGCTGATACGCTAAGCCAGGACCAATACGACTAGATTTATTGAATACAACAACTTGAAGATCCTTCGTGTTTTCCAATAAGTGATGTGCAAGTAGGCAACCCGAAAAGCCACCACCAATTATCCCAATGATACTTTTCATCTTTCTCCAAATTACATAATAACTGTTTGCTATTAAGAGGTAGGATTAATTCTTTAGCGCTTCAATGCGATTTTTGTATTCACTCGCTTTCTCGTTATTTCCTAATTTTGAATAGGTGGAACGTAAGATTTCTAAAACCGTTTTATCAAGTGGATTCACTGCAATATACTTTTCAAGTAATGCCAAGGATCTGTACTGCATAGCGGTTGCTTTTTCCATTAAGGGCTCATAGCTGGCATCGTTTTCAGGAAGTTGCCCCGCTTCTTTTTTCAATTGAGCTGCCCAATTATACAAATGGGCACCTAATTGATATTGCGCATCATTATAAGCAGGATCAATTTCCAAGGCCTTTGATAAAGCATTATCTGCTTTTTCATTTTCCTCTAAGTCCATGTAAGCAGTTCCTAACACATAGTACAATTGTTTGTTGTTTGGGTCCAGGGCAAGCGCCTCGTTTAGGTATTTTTGAGAACCAATAATATCGCCTTTTTGAAGATAGATATTCACCAAAAGGATTAATATGTCAATGTTTTGCGGCACCACTTCATTAACAACGTTTGCTAATTCAAGGGCTTTATCAAAGCTTTTAACTTTTAGCAGACTATCCACCGTTCTTGATAAACACAATTGAGCGTTAACTTCTGCATCTGGATATTTTTCATTTAAAAAACTTTTTACTTCAATCGCTCCAACGAATAATTGGGTAGCCAAAGCAAAGTTTCTCGTTTCATACGATTTAATCCCCATGTTAAAATACATATTGGAACGAAAATTTAAAAAAGATTGAATGTCCGGGACGAATTCTTGCTTGGGATCTTCCATCACCTTCGCAAATGATGCCTTTGAGATTGCTTCGTATTCTTTTAAAATAGCTTCATCAGGTTTTGTGCCAGTGGAGGCACTTTCCATCGCAGCTACTTCAATTAATCCAAAATAAATCTCACCACGGTACATATGCATTTTTGCTGATCCAGCTGTTTCTGTATTAACGGCTGCGATGTCTATAAAATCTTTTGCTTTTTTTAATAGATTCTTAGAAGCCTCCAAACCAGCCATGGGATTGTACTTCTTCATTAGTAAAGCGGCATCGGTAACATTGGCTTTTTGAGCGAAAGCGCCAAATCCAATTTGAGTAGCAAAAATACTGGCAATAATAAGTTGAAAATTGATTCTCATTTTATTCGTTTTTAATTTATAATTAGCATAATTCGCTGGTCGTTTTCAAGGACCATGCCATAGTTTCCTATTTCAATTATTCATCATCATCTTCGTCATCAAGTTCCTCTTCGCTATCATTGGTATTCATATCATCAGTTTCTGTCTCTTCGATGTCCTCATCAAGATCTTCTATAGGACCTAATTCTTCACTATTTTCCGATATTGGCAGGGCATCCAATAATTCTGCTTCATCATCTTCATCTTCCGTTCTTGGAACATTTGCTATGGCAGCGATTTCAGCGTTATTTTTGAGATTGATTAATTTAACTCCTTGAGCAGCTCTTCCCATTGTGCGGATTGTATCAATGTGCATACGAATGGTAACCCCCGATTTCGTAATAATCATTAAATCATCTTCGTCACTTACGTTCTGAATGGATAATAATTTACCGGTTTTATCAGTGATATTCATAGTTTTTACCCCTTTACCACCACGGTTGGTGATTCGGTAAACTGGCTCTTTATCTTCTGGGTCATTTAAATACGTTCGTTTTCCGAATCCTTTCTCAGAAACAACTAATATAGTGGAGAAAATATCTTCTACACAGATCATTCCTATTACTTCATCGCCTGCTTGAGTAAGCGTAACCCCTCTCACACCGGCAGCATTTCGTCCCATTGGACGAACTTTTGCCTCATTGAAACGAATGGCACGACCTGTACTTGTTGCCATAACGATTTCATTTGCACCATTGGTTAATCTTGCCTCTAACAATTCATCGTTATCTCGAATGGTAATGGCATTGATACCATTAGAACGTGGACGAGAATAAGCATCTAAGGATGTTTTTTTAATTACACCAAACTTAGAGCACATGATAATAAAATTGTTGCTTGTATATTCTTTATCCGTTAAATCCAATACTTTAACATACGCTTTTACTTTATCATCTTGTGGAATGTTGATCAGGTTTTGAATCGCCCGTCCTTTCGATAATTTATTTCCTTCTGGTATTTCATAAACTCGCATCCAGAAGCAACGACCTTTTTCTGTAAAGATTAATAAATAGTTATGGTTGGTGGCAACGAATAAATGCTCTAAGAAATCTTTGTCTCGTGTTGTGGATCCTTTAGAACCCATTCCACCACGATTTTGAACTTTGTATTCTGCTAAATTCGTTCTCTTAATATAGCCAGCATGTGAAATCGTAACAACCACTTCTTCATCCGCAATTAAATCCTCCATTCGCATTTCGCTCGCAGAATACTCAATGGATGAACGTCGTCCATCACCATACTTCGTGCGCATATCGGATAATTCATCTTTGATTATTTGTTTACGTCTTTCTTCATTTGCTAAAATGTCTTTTAAATCCGCAATTAATAGCATTAACTCGTTGAATTCAGTTCGAAGCTTATCTTGCTCTAGTCCAGTTAAATGACGAAGACGCATGTCGACAATTGCACGAGTTTGGATTTCTGACAAACCAAAACGAGTAGAAAGTCTTTCTCTTGCGTGGTCTGGACTATCCGACGTTTTGATTATCTCAATAACTTCATCTATATTATCTGAAGCAATGATTAATCCTTCTAAAATATGCGCTCTTTCTTCTGCTTTTCGTAATTCAAATGTAGTTCTACGAACCACAACTTGGTGCCTAAATAGAATGAATTGCTCAATGATTTGTTGTAAGTTTAATAAGCGAGGCCGCCCATCAACTAAGCATATGTTATTAACTGAAAATGAGGTCTGTAGAGCAGTGAACTTATATAATTTGTTTAACACTACATTGGCGATCGAATCGCGTTTAATTTCAAAAACGATACGCATTCCATTTCTATCGGATTCATCTCTTAAATCTGAAATTCCCTCAATTTTTTTATCGTTAACTAAGTCGGCGATTTTTTTAATCATTTCCGCCTTATTTACCTGATATGGAATTTCAGTTACAATAATCTGCTCCCGTCCATTTACCTCTTCAATTTCTGCTTTTCCTCGAATTACTATGCGTCCTCTTCCAGTTAGAAAAGCATCGCGAACCCCCTCGTAACCATATATAATTCCTCCTGTTGGAAAATCAGGTGCTTTAACATAGTTTAACAAGTCTTCTATTGGCAAATCTTTGTTGTCAATCATGGCAATAATGCCATCAATTACTTCGGTAAGGTTGTGTGGTGCCATGTTAGTAGCCATCCCAACGGCAATTCCAGATGCACCATTAATTAATAAATTCGGAATTTTCGTCGGAAGTACGGTAGGCTCTTCTAAACTATCGTCAAAATTAGGTCGGAAATCAACGGTCTCTTTTTCTAGATCGTCCAACATCTCTTCAGTTATTTTCCTTAATCTAGCTTCGGTATATCGCATTGCTGCAGGACTATCACCATCTACTGACCCGAAATTTCCTTGTCCATCTACTAAAGGGTAACGCAAAGACCAAGGCTGCGCCATACGCACCATGGTATCATATACAGAACTATCTCCATGCGGGTGATACTTTCCTAATACTTCTCCGACAATTCTTGCCGATTTCTTGTGTGCTTTATTGGAATACACACCTAAGTCCTGCATGCCATATAAAACTCTTCTGTGAACAGGTTTAAATCCATCTCGAACGTCAGGTAATGCACGTGAAACGATAACAGACATCGAATAATCGATGTAAGCTGACTTCATTTCATCTTCAATGTTTATCCTAATTATTCTTTCTCCTTCTGCCATAACTTACTAATTGTTTTTTTTTGTTGCCAAGAATTATATTTCTAGGCTTCCAAAATTAGTGATAAATAGCCATTTTTTTGTGTTAATATAAAGTTAATTACTAACAAATTTTAATGATAAATTGTGAATAATTATGGTGTATGCATTTTGATTTAATAGTTATATTTGTTCCAATACATCCTTAATTCAACTATGGAGGCAAAATTTTCACCACGCGTAAAAGATTTAATACGATTAAGCAGAGAAGAGGCTGTACAATTACACAATGATTTTGTAAGTCCTGAGCATTTGCTATTGGGCTTATTCAAATTAAATGAAGGAAAAGCAATACAAATTATTAAAGAATTTGAATTGGATCATTTGGTATTAAAAAAGGAATTAGTGGCGGTTTTGAAAAAATCAGCAGCTGCTTCTCCTCCTCAATTATCAACGATTCCTTTACTGAAGCAAACAGAAAACATTATTAAACAGTCTTATCTGGAGGCTAAGCTTTTTAAATCAACCGTTATTGGGACAGAGCATTTACTTTTAACAATTTTACGCTACGAGGATTGTGCCGCTTGCCAAATTTTGAATAAATATGGACTTATTTATGATAACGCTAAAGATGAATATGAAACTATGATAGAAGCACAAAAATTTCCGAAAGCGGAGTTCCCGAGCAACAATGATGACGAAGAAAATTTCTCTACGCCAAGCCCGAGAAAACCAGTTGATTCAAAATCAAAAACGCCTGTACTAGATAATTTCGGTAGGGATTTAACAAAAATGGCGGAAGCCGGTAAATTAGATCCAATTGTAGGACGGGAAAAAGAGATTGAACGCGTGAGTCAGATTCTTTCAAGAAGGAAGAAAAACAATCCAATTTTAATTGGTGAGCCTGGTGTTGGTAAAAGTGCCATCGCTGAAGGATTAGCCTTAAGAATTATGCAACGTAAAGTTTCACGGATCTTATTTGGTAAAAGAATTGTATCACTTGACTTAGCTTCTTTAGTAGCCGGGACAAAATACCGAGGGCAATTTGAAGAAAGAATGAAGGCCGTAATGCAGGAGTTGGAGAAAAATCCAGATATTATCCTATTTATCGATGAGATCCATACCATAATCGGTGCGGGTGGGGCAAGTGGTTCCTTAGATGCTTCCAATATGTTTAAACCTGCACTTGCTAGGGGTGAACTGCAAGCTATCGGAGCAACAACGCTTGATGAATATCGCCAGCATATTGAAAAAGATGGAGCACTGGAACGTAGGTTTCAAAAAGTTATCATCGAACCAACATCAATCGATGAAACGATTCAAATTCTTCAAAAC
>CAMCQW010000040.1 GCA_945877045.1 Chryseobacterium gleum | reverse complement strand
CATCCCAATTAAACGGGGTAGAAAAAAAGTGCCACCAGAATCTGGAATCAATCCAATTTTTGAAAATGCTTGAATAAACGAAGCGGATTCTTTTGCTATTGTTATATCGCAAGCCAAAGCAATATTCGCTCCTGCTCCTGCGGCAACTCCATTAACGGCAGCAATAACTGGCTTTTCAATAGTTCGTATTTTCAAGATTATCGGATTGTAATGATCCCTAACTATCGTTTCAAGACCTGGACCATCAGGGTCAGTTGCCTCAGCTAAATCTTGTCCTGCACAGAAAGCTTTTCCCAAACCTGTGATAACAATTACACGAACAGCGGGGTCAGCGGAGCAATCGTCAAGATGATCTTGAAGTTGAAGCGCCATAGATTTGTTGAATGAATTGTACACTTCTGGTCTATTTAAAGCCAGAGTACAAACTCCCAAAACATCAGTACGAATTATTTCCATAACGAAAAGTATTAGTACAAAACTACTTTATTTTTTTAGGGAAGAATAAATTTCAATGTGATACTTTATTCGTTCTTCAATGGTTTTCCTTAAATGCGCTGGCTCAATAACTTCCACCTCTCCGCCATAACTTAGCAATAGGCGAATAAACTCCTCAGAAATGAGAATTTTTAATTCGAATATCCCATGTGTTTGAGTCTGATTGATCAATCGCTGAGAAGGATGGAAAGGTTGAGAATCAATGTATCGTTGAGCAATTTTATTTGCTTTAATGCTAATTTTTTCTGCCGACCCTTTAAATGCCGTTATACCAATCGCGTCTTGAAAATAGACCATTGGATCAAATTCCAAGGGCAACGAGAAGGATTCATCGAGGACTTCTAAATCAGACATCCTATCCAAGCCGTAGGTGATGATGTCTTTTTTTTCTAAATCAAAAAGTAGAATATACCACCTATTCCTATACTCTTTCAGATAGAGTGGCATTCCTTTTCGTTGCTTAGCCAGCCCAGAAATGAAACTTTGATAACTAAACAAGACCAATTCTTTTTCCCGTATTGCCTTCAATAGTTGGGGCAAAAACTCATTTCCACCAATAGAGACACTGGACTCAAATCCAATATATTGATTCATGTCATTGTTCGGGTCTGAACCAACAGCCACACGATCCACAATTTTATCAATGGCATTTCCGAATTCTTGAAAAAAAGGGACTTCCCTAAATTGCTGTAAGGTTTTGATTGCAAATCGAATTGAACTAAGTTCATCTTCAGATAGTGGGATGTCATTGATACTAAAATCAGGTTCTAAATAATAATAACCTCCGTGTTTTTTACTGTATTTAATAGGAGCATCATGATCCATTTTCATGGCGAACATATCTTTTTCAATCGTGGAATCACAGATATTATCTCCGAAAGAAGCACCATAAAGCGCCTCTTCACAAGCCTCTCTTAAATCTCCTTTTGAAGGAAAAGGCTTGTACTGATTCCGAAGCATTCTATCAATGATACGGAAGCGAATTAAAGCATTTTTTATATGCGGCATAAATTAGTTGCTTACTTTTTTTTGTACCCGAACAACTCAAAGTATTTGATTGCCTGAGCAACTTCATAGGGAACATCTTCTTCCCAGTTTAGCGATCCCATTTTAATTTTACTGAGCACATCGTCCGACATAATATGAAGAAGCGACTTATCGTATTCCGAAAGCGCTTTTATCCTTCCATTTTCTTTCATGAATTGGAGCAAACTTTGAAGTTGCGCTGGAATTACTATGTTGGATAAATCATATAAGGATCCATCCTCCACATTAACTGCTGGGTATACATACATATTTACAGACCGAACAAAACCGCGGCCAAATGCTTCTAAAAGTCCACCGGGAAGATTTTCATAATATCGTTCGTCAAAGATGGTATTTAAATTATAGATGCCAACCACAATTGCAATTTGATTCCCATTTGTTATTGCGGAAAGGTACTCTAACATTTTATAGTGTTTCAAATAGTTAGAGATCATCACCGTATATCCCAAGGAACTTAGCAATTCAGCACGATCCATAAAATCCTTTATGGAAATCTTACCATCCGCTGTTAAATCTTTGAGCGTCAATTCAAAAATCACCTCCAAACTTCCTTCATCCACGTTGTTTTCGAGGAGAAAGGCTTTCTTTCCTTTCTCAATCATGTCAATATGAACCTTAGTAACAGGCCTAAACCGTCCCCGCATCAACAACACATTTTTTTTGTAGAGCGCCGTTGCGGGCTGCAAGACGTTTTTTGCCAGGTCAAACATGGTGGCGTCTGTAATTCCACGTTGAACTAAATTTAAAGCTACAAGTCTATTGTCGACATTTTCAAAGGCTGGACCAGAGAAACGAAGCATATCGATTTCCATTTTGTCCCTTGGCAACCGAGCGACAAGAACATCGATAAAATGATCTAACTTTTCTGTTTCAAAAAACGCCGCATAAATAAGATTTACGCCTAAAATTCCCAATGATTCCTGCTGTGATTTATGCCCGGAATCGTGAAGTTTCACGTGCAGTACAATATCGTTTGGCTTTCCGCCTAAAGTATTCTGATAACGAATTCCTACCCAGCCTTGCCCTTGATTTGTTTTGTGATAATTCAATGATTCAACCGTATTACAAAAAGCAAAAAAACGGGCATCTTTATTTTTTTCAGGAAGTACCGCTGTTAATTGATTGTATTCCGCTGATAACATCGTTGTTAAACGCTCTTCGCAAACATATCTTGAAGTTGCACCATACATGGAATCTGATATTTTCATATCATAAGCAGAACGAGTAAATGCAATTGTTCCAGAGCTCCCTCCTGCTTTAAAAAAATTAGCTGCTACCTCTTGACCTGCGCCAATTTCGGCGAAACAACCGTAGATATCCTGTTTAAGGTTTATTTTTAATGCTTTGTCCTCCGTAGTTAATCGATCTATACTCATTAAAAATACTAATTAGGATCTTTAAATGCTGGATTATTCACAAAATTCAAATCCGTAAGGGTAAGCAAAAACTTTTTCAACAACATCTTCTCTTGCGCATCTAATTGAACGCCACCTTGATTCGCATATTCGATTAGCGGATCAATGGTTGGACTAGCATGAATGCCGGTAGAATAAAAATCTATTACCTCATCCAACGTTGCGAATCTGCCATCATGCATATACGGAGCCGTCAATGCTATATTTCTTAGCGTTGGCACTTTGAATTTTCCATTATCATTTGAGTTTCCTGTTACTGCGCCACGACCTAAATCCGTTAGCGTAGCATCTAGTCCATTGTTACTGAATTTCTTAACACGCATCAAGGGGCCATTATGACAATGGAAACAATCGGCGCCGTTTAAACTTTTAAATAAATCGTATCCTGCCCATTCATCTACTTCAATGGTCGTGAATATTTGCTGTTCAACCGTATTCAGTGACAAACCATTCTCGTATTTATACATGACATCAAATTTTGATTCACCAGAAACCATGGTCCTTAAAAATTGAGCGATTGCCTTTGCAACCTGCGTAGAATCAATAGTTGGAGAGCCAAACGCTTTAAAGAATCTATTTCTGTAAACCATATCCGCATTTAACTTTGCCGCTGAAGCTTTCCAGCTTTGGTGCATTTCAATCGGATTTGGAACTGGTTCAAGTATTTGTTTTTCCAAGGATGTTGCCCTGCCATCCCAAAAGAAAAAATCTTCCCAGCCCAAATTAATAAGAGCCATGGATTGACGAGTTCCTTGTATACCGTCAATACCAACTGAGAATTGATTGTTATCCGAGAATGAGTTTTGCGGAGAATGGCAGGTCGCACAACTCATTGTATTATCAGCACTCAATCTTTTTTCATAGAACAAGTACCTCCCTAATTCTATTCCTTCAACCGTCATTGGATTGTCAGAAGGAATAAGCATTTGAGGAAAGTGTGATGGAATCGAAACAGCGGTAGGAGTTGGCAAATAACTTGCCTTATCTTTATTACAAGAAATCAAGAGAATTAGTGAACTAAAAAAAAACCACTTTTTCATTAATAGGGTGTAAGAGCAGATTTGAAGTTCTTTCCAAATTTTAAGGTAAGGGCTGTTTGTAGACTAGAAGAATGTGCTAAGAATTCAGTACTCAAATCGATCGGGTCTAGCCCATTACAAATTACATCAAACAAGTCTAATTGAAGCGCAAAAGTATGCGTATTCGAAGCTGTTTTTACCCAATTTATCGCCGTGAACGATTTTGTTTGAAGGTAGTCATCCGTACCAACATGAAAGCTAAAATTATGATCATAGTTTTCAATACCATCCTGTAAAGTATCCGCTTTTCCTTCTACGCTAATGAAAATATATCCCGGATTCCAACCCCAATGCATGGTACCAGCGTTGCTAATATTCAATGGACTATCATTTGAAAAGGTCGATGGATCATTATGGTTGATTAGGCTATCCACCCCTAAAATAAATTGTAAATCAGAAAACAAATTAACATCTTGTTCCACTTTCAAAAAATTATTACCAGAAAAAGCAAAATCAAAAAAGCCAACTTGCGCCAAGCTATTTTGGCCATTTTTTAAGGTGGTACCAAAGAATTTTAAATCGGTAAATTTAATTTTATATCCTTCCGTAGTAACATATACCGAATCAAGAAAAAGATTCGATGAATTGTAGGTGGGCTGAACCGTTATCTCTACGTAAGATTTCGGTGTTTCAATTGGTGTAGGCTTGTCTTTATTGCAAGAAACAAGAGCTGCCAAAAAAAGTAGGAAAAATAAAAAATAGCTAGTTTTCATGGCGTAAAGATACTTGAAAGCATTGAGAATTTCGTACCTTTATAGTAAAAAAAAAATTAATAATGGGTGATAAAATGAGAGATGAAAAGCCATTGCTTGTAATGAGCGCTTCGGCAGGAAGTGGAAAAACCCATAAATTGGTTTTAGAATATCTATCGATATTACTGAAGGACACAAATAGTGTTGGAAAATATAAGTCAATTGTTGCCATGACCTTTACCAATAAAGCGGCATTGGAAATGAAAACAAGGATAATTGACACCTTAGATGGCCTTGCCAATCATCTTACCAGCCAAAAGATTCTATCCATGCAAAAAGACTTGCTGAAAATTCTCCCTATTTCAACGGAAGAATTATCGAATAGAGCAAAGCAAGCATTGCATGAAATCCTGCATGGTTATGAAGAATTCCATGTCTCCACGATTGATAAATTCAACTTAAAACTCATACGTTCTTTTAGTCGTGATTTAGAAATTCAAGGGGACTTTGAGGTGGTATTAAATGAAAATCAGATTCTGACTGATGTGGTAGATGCCATGTTAAACAAGCTTGGAATTGAGGGGCACGACAAACTAACAGCATTGGTAAAGCGCTACGCAAAATACAATTTTGAGGATGGTCAAAAATGGAATTTTAGAGACCAACTTATTTCCTTTGCGAGTGTTTTAAGCAATGAAAAATACCACCATCACGTGAGCAAACTTGTCGAAATGAAATTAGATGAGGAGGCGTTTAAGAATTTACAAGAAGAGATAAAGCAGATCGAAGGTCCATTTTTACAAACAGCCAAAATACTATCTGATAGTTATGCTCAATTAGGAATTGATTTTAACAAAATACCGCAGAAATCAACTTTTCACAATCAAGTACTTGCACTTGGAAACTTTGTCAGCTTTCCTTCTAGCAAGGGCGTTTTATTTAGCAAAAAAGTCGACGAGATATTAAAAGATGAAATAAAATGCAATTTTATTCCAAATGATCTACGTTTAGATTTACTAAAAATCGATGAGGAATTTCAAGTCAATGTGCCACGTTTTCTTTTATTAGAAGCCTTTAAAAGCAACTTTTTCAATATGGCATTGCTTCAGTTTATAGCCAGTGAAATGGAGACCATCAAAAAAGAGGAACAAATTATTCGAATATCTGAATTCAACAAAATGATTAGTTTTTTGGTAAGGGATGAAGAGGCGCCTTACATTTATGAGCGATTAGGGAACCGCTTAAATTATTTTCTTCTGGATGAATTTCAGGATACATCAAGGCTACAATGGCTGAATCTTATCCCATTAATTCACGAATCATTATCCAAAAACAACCAAAACCTGATAGTTGGTGATCCAAAACAATCAATTTATCGATTTAACAATGGATTAGCGGATCAATTTGTGGCTTTGCCAGCCATCTATAACCCGGAAAACAATGCCTTAACACAATCGCAATCGGATTACTTTTTATCACGAGGTAGCATCGACACATTAACCAATAATTATCGATCCGCCTATCAGATTGTGAACTTTAACAACCTGTTTTTTCAAAAACTCATTGAAAATTTATCTCCAAAGTCTGCTCAATTCTATTCATCACTGCATCAAACCCCGCAATCAACGAAGGAAGGATTTGTACGGATTGTTTCCCAGCCAAAAGAATCGTTTGAAGGCGATTTGATTGAACCAATAATAGAAATAATCGAAAAATGTATAGCCGATGGCTACGATCCAGCAGACATCTGCATCCTATCAGAAAAGAAAAAAATTGGGAATCATATTGCCAATGGCCTCACAAATGCGAATTATAAAGTAGTATCGGTTGATTCGCTTTTAATAAGCAACGATTCAAAGGTTCGGCTATGTATATCGTATTTGAAGAGACGGGAAAAACCGTCGAACACGACAGAAATAAAGCGATTTGCTGAATGTTATTTCAGAATAAAGACCGATACAGGGAGCGAATACATTTCTTATTTTGAAGAGATCACCAATTCGAAAGGGAAGAAAATGAGGGTTTTTAATGAAACTCGTTTCTTGAAGGATAAATTTGGAGGAAATGATAATTTCTTTTGCTCCTACGAGAATTTGTATGATTTAATACAAAAGTTTTTCAAAATGATGGGGTGGACAGAAACCAAGGAGGCCTATTTACATCATTTTGCAGATGTTTGTTTTGCCTTTCAATCCACAAGGCATTCTGACATTTCCTATTTCAATGAATATATTCAGGAAAACAAAAACAAAATTGCCATTCAATTACCTGATTCCAGAGACGCCATACAAGTAATGACTATTCATAAAGCAAAGGGATTAGAATTTCCAATAGTGATTTTGCCCCAAGTTGATTATTATTTGCAATTCATGTCCAATTCGAAATTCCTTATCGATGCAGGAGAACAAATGATCTATAAAAACCTCAGTCTTAGCAGTGGTATTATACCCGTAAAGTTGTTTGCTGAAGAAGAGAAGGAATTAATCTTGACAGATAAGATGAATCTTTTTTATGTAGCTATGACAAGACCTGAGAACAGGCTTTATGCCTTTAATCATTTCTCTAAGAATAATTTTGGCTCATTGATTCATAAATCCTTATTAGCCATTTCTGAAGATCCAAACGAAGACGCTAACCCATTAGTTATTGAGTACGGAAATGAAAACGAAGCAAAGTCTGAAGAAATTCCACAGGAAGACACCTTTTATTGTCCTTCAGAAAACACCGATAGACTTTGGTATCCTGACATCGTTTTGCGAGCGAATCAAGAGGGTAGTTTTACTTCAGATGAAATCATATACGGAAATAGTTTTCATCTATTAATGGCGCAAGTAAATAAAATTGAGGAGCTCGAAAAAAAATTAAATGAGTTCCTTACAAAAGGGGAGATTGATCCTAAATACGAAACGAAACTATTAAGCGAAACGAAAGGTCTATTAGAGAATCCTATCTATAAAGCCATTATTGAAAATTCAATTGAAATTCGTAGCGAAGCAAGCATATTAGTTGGTCCTAATGAGATCAAAAGACCGGATAAACTCCTGTTTTTGGCGGACAAAATAATAGTCATTGATTTTAAAACCGGTGCTAAACAGGCGGTTCATACAAAACAAATTAATGAGTACAAACTTTTTTTGAATGAAATGTTTGAGCTGCCGATAGAAACCTATTTATATTATTCTCAAGAAAACGAGTTAGTCATTTTCGAGTAAAATAGCCGGCGCCGCGCTTTTAAGAAAGGTATAAATAATGGGATGGGGAATATCTCTTGTAGAAGAAACCTGAGGATAAAAAGCGCAAGCGATAAAAAATGAAAAACCTTTTATGGAGAAGATCTCCGGATCATCAAATTGGTTTTTCGCTTCTATATCTATCCAATCGCCAGATAAGTCATTTAACAACTTAGGATACAAGCTATAGCGAGCAGCTGTTAACTCCATATTCGTGAAGTTTTCATATAATTTGGTAAAAATTCTGGAGTGAGGCGTAATTTCAATCTGTTCAAAATAAGGACCTGAAGAAAGATTTTCAGAAATTAATTTCTCTCCGCCTTTATTAAGGTTATTATAAGAAATAAGGAATTCCATGAGTATTTTGAAACTTTCACCTGTTGCCAGAACAGGCTTGTCGAGTTCTAATAAACGTTTAAAAATTCCATTTAGAAAGAAGGCGTTTTGAAAGGGCCCTGGAGCAATCCAAAAAGCATCAAATTGCAAAAAATAGCTTGGTTTTTCTTTTGCAGCGTCGTTGATCTTAATCCAATAATAATTAATTTCTAAATCCAAAAAATTAGAGGCGTGGTCTAAGGAAAGATTGGTCGCTTGGTGAGCATTAAACGTAAAGTTATAGTCCCCAATTATGGCAATTTTTAATGGATCCATCATTTAAAAAATACCGGTGGATCGACTCTTTTATTTTCTAAAATAGCCGATATATTTTCCGTTTTGTACTTGCAAAGAATCTAACAAGCCTGAAACCGGATTGTTTCTGTAAACATAACATGAAAAATTACAATCAAAAAACGAATAATCCCCTGTATTATCGGATTGTTGCTTAATGTTTGAAAATGTCACGGAGTTAGGAACATTATATAATTCTCTAGAAACCCATACAGAACTATTATTATCGGTGTAAGTTACTTCAAAACCAAATGCGTTAATATTATCCGCATAGTCCTGTAAATTAATCGCTGAGTTCGTGTGGAAATTATTAAACATGGTAAGAGTTGGTTCTGTGTTAGCTGCTGCATCCCAATTGCATGCGCCTAATTTCAAACGTAAAGAAAGCGGTTGGTTTGGCGAAAGCATTTCAGTCATATACACCATGAAAGAAGGATTTGGTGAAGGATTAACATCGATGATATTTTGTGTGTTTCCTAAATAGCCATTCACATTTTGAGTAAGCTCTATTTGGGTTCCATTAACGTAACCACTGAATGAACAGTTAAGATTCACTGTGCTAACTGGCGGTGGAATAACCTCGTGCTCTATACAAGAAGATGCAATTACCAATAAAAATGCAATGGATAGAAAAGTAAAAGTAAATTTCATAATAATACGAATTAGTAAGCAAATATATGCGAATTAACGCAAAATATCAAAAAAAGATGCCTTTGCCCCGAAAAAATAATTGAAACATGCGAAAAGCGATCCGATATTGAAAATTAAGGCCCTACATTTTCATTTAACTCCGAAACCGGCTTCTTCGCAAATCCGTAAACCGTTAGCACTAATAATTTTAGATGTTCACAAAAAAAACTACTTTTGATTGACAATTAAATAGTAAAATTATATGAAAAAATTTAAACAATTCCTAACTATTCTGTTGTTTTCAAACATCTGGATACATGTTCAATCCCAATACACGTTACCTAACACAGAAGTTAATCGGATTGACTCTATCATGAATCAACTCATGACAAAATATAACATCACAGGCTCGAGTATTGCTATAGTGGACAATAATCAAATTGCTTACGCAAAGGGCTATGGTTTTGCTGACAGAAAAAATAAAGTTGCGGCTACCGAAAATACCATTTACAACATTGCTTCAATTACCAAAACATTCACTGCACTAGCCATAATGAAACTTTACGAAGAAAAAAAAATTGATTTGAATAAATCAGCTAAAGATTATCTACCCGAATTGAAAATAAATTCGCTTGTTGAAAACGGAGACATTTTAAAAATAAAAAATCTACTTACACATACTTCGGGCTTGCCAGATGATATAAAGAATGGCATGATGTGCAATGAGGTAATAAGTTTTTGGACGGTCATTGAGGAATTAAATAAACAAGTGCTCACCCAGCCGGCTAATCTGAAAATGAATTATTCCAACATTGGTTATGATTTGTTGGGTTTGATTATTGAACGTGTTTCGGGGAAAAAATATGAGGACTACATTCGGGAAAACATTCTGAATACACTTTCAATGACGAATACTAGCTTTGAACAAAAACATGATGACCCACACTATTCAAAAGCATATATAAAAGATAGCACAGAAACCGATAATCCTAAGATTAGAGACGTTCCAACTGGCGGGCTTTTTAGTAATGCGCTAGATATGAGCAAGTTTATGATGCTCCTACTTAATGACAGTTTAAGCGGAAACAATCAGATTGTCAATTCATCTACATTACAAGAAATGAAAACCGACCATCTTTCAGATGTCCTGCTTAATTGCAACGCTAAATTCGGATATGGTCTATTTATTGAAAAGATACCTTATGCAGAGGATAGCATCATTGGCGAATTTTTTGGTCATGCGGGAGATTTTAATCACCATTCAACTATGTTTATTGTCCCCAAAATGAACATAGGCTTCATTATTATTTCTAACTCCGAAAAAGGTCATTCTTTCTGTAATACTGCATTGGTAAAACTTTCTAATGAGTATATTCAAGAGGTAAAAGGTATAAAACTTCACAGAGCGACAAACCTGGCTTGGTCATCAAAGTCTGTTAAGAATAATATTACGGACTACCACGAGCTAATCGGGCGTTATAATTCGGGAGGTGATTCTTTCCTGGAATTAAAAGGAGGTAATACTAAAAAATTGACTTTAGTTCAAGGGAAATATAAAATGAGGTTGAAAAAATACGATGATAGTACAAACTCTTATTCGATAACCTTACTATTACTTAAACTTATACCCATAAAATTAAAAGGAACGCGTTTTGCATTTGAGAAAATTGGGGATAATATTTTCCTAAAAGAGCTTGACGAAGGATCAAAAACGGCCGAATATATTTCTGTTAGAGACAAATCCATCCCAATTTCTGAAGAATGGAAAAATGCGGTTGGAAAATATAAAGTGACCAATGAATATAAAGGTAATCTGCAAGGAGTTCCAACAGAATTAAATATCATTAATAACAAAATTGTTTTGACAGTGAATTTTCCCACTTTGGATGTGTCCGAAGGATATTCGTTTGACCAAATATCCGACACAATTGCCGCCGTAGATGGAATAGACAGGGGATGTGGAATGATAATGAAAATTTTGCCTAATGGACACTTGTATTTTTCGGGTTATGAATTAGAAAAGCAAATAGCCAACAAAAAATAAAGCAGCCGCCAAAAAGGGATTTTTGCTTCAGTAGGCGATGAGCAATTTTTAAAAAATATGAATTAAGGCATTAGTAAAAGGTTCAGTAAGGAGTTTATCTAGAACCGATGAATCTAATTAGCAAGAATTAAAGTTTAATGATTCCTTTTGCGATTTTCTTTTCTTTGTAAACACATTGCAACCAATAGGTGCCGTGAGAAAGCCCAATCGTTTCTAAACTAAATGGCGATGCAGGTTGGCTCAGTTCAATAAGTTTTCTGCCGGTAGCATCAAAGAGCATAAAAGTATAGGCTTCATCCTGAGGGATGTTATGTGTTATTACTGGGTTATTCACTGAGGGATTGGGTATGATATTCACTTGAATTTCTCCTTCTGTAACATTAATTAAAGTAGATGACTCGGCTATACATCCCAATGAATCGGTCACAATCAAGTTTACGGTATAATTACCCGGCGAAGCATATACGTGGTTGACTTGTTCTCCCTCACCCGTTAGGGTCTGGTCACCAAAATACCATACATACTGACTAGTAGGCCCATTTAAGCCAGAAAATGTGTAGATAACATCGCCAGAAAGGTGTGTTTGCAAGAAGGTAGAATCGGGTATGGACAAAGCCACTTGCATGGGAAATGATGCAAAGCAGCCATACATATCATTGAGTTCTAGTGT
>CAMCQW010000039.1 GCA_945877045.1 Chryseobacterium gleum | reverse complement strand
GATGTACTTGGACTACCACCAGTGAAAGTCCACGTTCGACCTGAAACTATATTAAATGAAGCATCCGTAAATTGAACTGATTCTCCCGTACAAATCGTTGTTCTGTCTGCATTGAAATCAGCGGCACAAAGCGTCAAAGTACCTGATGCACCTGTAGCTGTCAAATTTGACGCAGACCACAAATTTGCTCTACCTGTATTATTCGATTGTAAGGCTGTTCGCATTCTTGTTTTTTGACCTTCTGTAAACATTTTAGAACAATAAGAATAATCCATATAGTTTTCAATATTATCCCGAATATCAAATCCCCAATAAGCATTATCGGAATTACAGGTATTAGAACTCATGACACAAGCTTGAACGCCAATACAGTTTGGTGTATCTGTTACGCCATCATCCGTTGAACAACTTGTTGCATTTCCAGGATTATTATTCCCACCCCAAGTATGGCTTAAATTTAACCAGTGACCCACTTCGTGTGTCAATGTACGGCTAGTACCAACAGAGCTCGTACCAATGGATCCCATATAATTATGCAGAAGCCAAATGCCATTCGTCATACTAGTAGCGGACGCAAATGACGGATTCGTTGTATACCCTGCAGCTCCACCGATTTCACCACAAATAAAAACATTCAAATACTTATTGCCTGGCCATGAACCTTGATACACATTATTGCCATTTTTAATCGCCGTTACTTGAGCGCTACCGCTAGATCCGTCATAACTCAAAGCAGACATGGTTCGTGTTACCCCATTGAAACATGCACCATTAGGTGCCTTTGTAGCTAATACAAATTCCACCTCAATATCTGAAGGCATTCCTTGAAATTCAGCGTGCACATTTGCTGCATCTGCGTTTAAGAGTCTAAAGTCACGGTTTAAAATAAATAATCCATTCTCAATTTGTTCGTGCGTAATGTTTTCGACTCCGTTATTGTGCAGTATATGAAAAACTACTGGGATTTTATATACTATTGCTTTAGGAACCGAACCCTTTTTTAACAATTGTTCAAATTCTAAATCGTCTTGTTCTTTTATCAAAACAAAAGCTGGGTCTTTCATAGACTCCATTAATTTTATATGTTGGTGGCAATATTCTATGTTCTCGCCTTCTCGCGCATTGGTAATATCAAAGGGTTTATTCTGTGCGTTAATTAAAATAACCTGACTAAAGAAAATATAAATAAGGAGATATTTAAACATAAAAAAGGAATAAAATAAATAAATAAGTACACGCAAAAATAAACTATTTTTTAAACTATCCGAAATAGTTAAGGTAAATAAGCAATTATCTATAACTTTGTTTTTATGAAATCGAAAACAGCAAAAGAGACACTATCGATTACCACCATAATCGTGTTGCCAAATGATACCAATACGCAAGGAAATTTATTTGGAGGGCAATTATTGGCCTGGATGGATGTGATCTCAAGTGTTGCTGCACACAGACATTGTAAACGAGTGGTAGTAACGGCAGCGGTAAACAATGTCTCGTTTCAAAAACCAATAAGACACGCATCCATCGTGACCTTAGAGGCCAAGGTATCACGTGCATTTTCTACATCAATGGAGATTATTGTTGATGTTTTCGTAGAAGACCAAATAACGGGTGCCCGCGAAAAATGCAATGAAGCGATTTATACTTTTGTTGCTGTAGATCAGAACGGTGCCCCTATAAATGTTCCCGAATTAATACCTGAGACGGATGATGAAAAGAAACGTTTTGAAGGAGCATTGAGAAGGAAACAATTAAGCCTAATTCTAGCAGGAAAATTGAAAGCTTCTGAAGCAACGGAATTAAAAAAACTGTTTCTGGACTAATGAGGAAGATTTGCACCTTACTCTTTATTTTTCTAGTTGTTTTTAGCAATGCAAATTCACAAGAGAACATCATTGGTGAGTGGAACGGCGTTTTATCACTTGGAGGACAACAACTTAGTTTAATTTTTCATTTTGAAAAAGTAGGTACTACTTATTCGGGTAGCATGGATAGCCCGGATCAAAAAGCTTTTGGAATAAAAGCTGACAAAGTAGTTTTTGAAAAAGATACACTAGATTTTGTTATTTCAAAAATTGGCCTACGTTTTAAAGGCTATTGGACTGACACCACAATTTCTGGTGAATTTACACAGGGTTATTTTAAAGCACCGCTTGAATTAAGCAGAAGAAAGGTGGAGAAAAAGGTAGTAGTAAAACCTCAAGAACCACAGACTCCCTTTCCTTATCTAGAAGAAGAAATAGTATTTCATCATGTAAATGGCAATTTTGACATGGCTGGAACCTTAACTTTACCAAAAGGAGATGGTGTTTTTCCTGCAATTATATTAATCAGTGGAAGTGGGCCACAAGACAGAAATGAAGAAATTTTAGGTCATAAACCATTTCTCATTATTGCTGATTACCTCACAAAAAAGGGATTCGCAGTTTTTCGTTATGATGACAGAGGAACGGCTAAATCTGGGGGCGAATTTGAGGGGGCGACATCTATAGATTTTGCAAGTGATGCGACCTCTGCACTCGCTTATTTAAAAACAAGAAAAGACATAGATACAACTAAAATTGCGTTGGCTGGACATAGTGAAGGAGCGATGCTCGCCACAATTATTGCCGCTAATGATCCCAGTATCAATGCGGTCATAATGTTAGCGGGACCTGGAATTCCCGGGGATCAATTATTATTAATGCAACAAGAATTAATAGCAACAGTGAATCAAGTAAGTCCTGATGAGATTAAAGAAAATACAGTAATTAATAGAAGTTTATTTGATCTTATTAAAAAGGCACATGATTTAGAAAGTGCAACAGTACAAGTTGAGAAAAAATTAAAGAAAATTAGTAAAAAGTTAAGTAAAAGTGCCTTAGAAGCTTATGGTGGAAAAACTGAATTTGTTGCACAAAATTTACGTGCATATATCAATCCTTGGATGTACTATTTTCTGAGATATGATCCCGCGGTTGATCTTAAAAATATAAAATGTAATGTTCTTGCCTTGAATGGAAATAAAGATTTACAAGTGCCTAGCAAAGTGAATTTAGAAGCAATTGAATTGAATGTCAACAACCCAGGAAAAATAAAACAAGTCATTGAAATGCCCAATTTGAACCATTTATTTCAAAATTGTTTGACGGGAAACATTACAGAATATGGTGAGATCCAAGAAACCATTTCTCCGGAGGTGCTAGAAAAAATTAATGAATTTTTAACTAGTTGTTGGAACTAAGCCTTGATGTCGGTTGCTATAGCTGAAAGATCTTGTTTTTCCATGCAATTAAAGTGGCCTTTTGGACATTCTTGGTAACCAATTTTAGAACAAGGTCGGCAATTCAATCCTAACACTTGATGAATTTTAACCGTTCCTTCTTTTTCAGGACGATAGGGATGCATGCCAAAAGCCGGGACCGTATTTCCCCAAATAGAAACAATTGGAACGTCAAACATGGCAGCAATATGCATTAGTCCAGTATCATTCGTAAGGACAGTTTTCGCTTGCGAAAGAATGCTAGCTGAAGCCAGCAGACTTAATTCACCACATAAATTATAAATCTTTTTTTGAGGAAATGCTGCTTGTATTTTTTGCCCGTTCTCATTTTCAGCTTCTCCCCCTAAAAGCACAATTGGGAGGTCATACGACTCAAGTACCTTAATCAACGAAGAAACAGGGAATTTTTTAGTGCTATATTGAGCACCCAATGCAATTGCCAAAAAAGGATTTTCTCCTAATTCGTAGTGATTTAGGTCTATTTTGAATTCATTAGGCACAAAAAACAAGGTGTTTTTGGAATCGTTCAACACACCAAGTTCACCGAAAGCATCAATATATCGCTCAACAAGGTGTTTATTCGGAAGCTTATTCTTTTTTAGGCGAGTAAACAACCATTTCTCCCAATTTAATTTATTAAACCTACTTAAATGAACGCCTCGTATCCCAATGGTGAGTAAACGTGTCCTTAAATTATTATGTAAATCAATGATATGCGTATAATTTTCCTTTCGAATTGCGTGTTTTGTTTGCTTTAAATCCCCCTCAAAAAAGAGTGTTTTATCATGAAAGGTAGAAGCTAGAAGCAGGTCCTTATAGGTTGATTTTGTTAGGAAATGAACTTCAGCGGTTGGGTGTTTTTCTCTTAAGCAGCGAAGTGCATGAAAAGTTAGCACAATATCGCCAATAGAACTAAAGCGAATAACTAGTACCTTCAGTTGTTTTCCCACAGCGTTAGGAATTAATTATCATTCTGACCTTAACGCCTTTACCTATTTTGGAGTTATATTCACAATTAATATTTGACATCTTCATTCTATATTGAATATTTTGCATGCCCATACCTGATTGGGCTGTTTCAATATCAAAGCCAATACCGTTATCTTCCAAGGAAATAAAAATTTGATCCGAAGATTTTTCCATAACAAAAATAATTTCTGTGGCTTGAGAATGTTTTAAGGTATTGTTGATTAACTCTTGAACGACTCTAAACAAGTTAATCCGATCAACGTTATCCAGTGATTTTTCATCGATGCCTTTTTGAATTTTTACAATAAATTTTATCTCTCCTATGGAATTAATTCGATTGGCAAATCGATCGATTGCAGTTAAAAACCCATGTTCTAATTCAGGAGGATTAAGCGCGTAAGCAATTTCTTTAATTGATCGAATACTTGATTGCAATAAACTTGAAATTTCATTAAACTGTGCTTCTTCCTCTTGTTTTGGGGTGATGTTTTGAAATAGCAAATTCAAGAGAACGAGTTGTTGCCCTAAGCCATCATGCAATTCCCTAGCGATTTTTTTCTTTTCTCTTTCTTCCGCTTGTGTAATTACATCAAACTTTTGCTTTTCGAACTTCAATTCTTCCGTTCTATCGATAACCAATGCGATGTATGTTTCTTCCTCCCTTTCCAATTTATTAATCACTATTTCATTAACGATTTCCAAGCCGTTTAAAGTAGTTTGTCGTAAGCGTTGTTTAGCAAAACTCTGATCAATCTCAATTTCAATTTTTTGATCTTTAAAATAATTAAACCAATAAATCGATTTCCCAATTATCTCTTCCTTAGTAACTTGATAAAGAGAAAGTGCCGCCGGATTTGCCATTGCAATGATTAGCGATTTACCGACAAGACGAAGAACAGGGAATGGAGAGCGATTAAATACGTCCTTGTACTTTTGTTCAGAGTTAAAGATGCTAAGCCGAAAACTTCTTCGGAGCATACTATAACGAATTGTTTTGTCTAATAATTGGGCATTTATTTCCGTTTTCAACAAATAATCTTGCGCTCCTTTTGACACAATTTCTAAGGCTAACGCTTGATCATTTAATCCTGAAAGAATAATGATTGAAGCGAACTTATACATTTTATGAATTGCTTCGTAGGTGTTAATACCATTAGAATCTGAAATGCCAAGATCTAACAAAACAACATCTGGCAGGAATTCTTCTCGGGCTAATTTAGCGTCACTTAATGATGTAACAATTAAGACATCTTTACTATCGAAGTGCAACATTTCTAATTGATGCTGAATAAGATTTGCAAAAGATAGATCATCTTCAACAATTAAAATTTTAGCTAGCTCCATTCGCCCATCTTACTAAACATAACTTTGTCTTTATCAACAATATCATTTAGTCCATTAAAAATTAGCTCCTTGTCTTCGTCACGAAGGCAATTCGTAGGAAAAGATAGCTGTAAATCCTTAATATAATCAAAATAGATTGTTTGTTGCTCGATACTTATCTTTCTTAACCCTTCAAAATAAATAACCGTTACTTCCCTGTCACTTACAATTAAAGCTTTAGAACTTAATCCAATTCTAAATCGATTTTTATAGCCTATCGCTAAAAACAATAAGTTATCAAATGAAAAACTCAACAAAACGATTGTCGGGACAAGTGCATGAGGTGTTAAGTTATAAATGGAGAGCCCTAAACTTAGCATGATACAGGATTCTATTAAATTATAAACAACAACCCTATTTTTACGGGCGGTACTTACTTCAAAATTAATAATAAACCGTTCCGTGGCATTCACTATTTTCATCCCCATCCAACGCTTTATACTTCTTCGAAAAGCGATAAGGCCCATTAATGTTGCCAATAACCAAAAGATTTCATCAGCGAAACTTAAATTCTTTCCAGAGGTTTTTAACATTTCAACCGGAAGATCAAAACCAACAATAATGGTCAACATTATTAAGGGAAAGGTAAGCGCAAGCAAAATAGCATTCACAAAACTATTCATTCGGAATAAGTTTTAATTTAACTCTTAATTGAAGTATTTCTTGTTTTATTTTCTCAATTTTTGACTCCACCTCTTTTTTAAGTTCATCTGCCCCTTTTGATTTAGCAAAAAACCCAAGGTTTGTTTCATATTGCAAGGCTTCATTTGACAAACTATCCATTTGTCGTTTTATATCTGCTCGTTCCTTTTGGTAAAGTTTTGTTCGCTCCGGGCTAGCATTCATCACGTCAAGCTTAGCAGAAAAAAGCAAGCTTGCTCGTTCATTTCCCTCCAACTTCAAATCCGAATATTTCGCATCTAAGGCCTTTTTATAGGCACTATAAATCGTTTCTTTTTTATTTAAAGGGACATGGCCAATTTCTGAAAATGATTGACTAAACTTTTTAAAATCAGATAACGCCGTCGATTTATCCGTGATTTTATAAGCGTTAACCGCTTCAATTAATGCCAATTTCAGATTCAAGTTGTTTTCTAATTCATCGGCCTGATCCTTTGTAGATTTCTCCCTAGCATTAAAGAAAACATCGCACGAAGCTCTAAATTCGGACCACAATCTATTTTCAAATTTGTGTCCTGCGGGCCCCAATGCCTTCCAGCGTTGTTGAATTTTTATTATTTTATCAGCTGTTACTTTCCACTCTGTATCCTTATTGATCGCTTTTACTTCGTTAATTAAGCCTTTTTTTAATTCAATGTTTTGTTGAATAATAGCTTCATTTTTTTTGCTAACTTCCTTTTTAGCGCCAAAAAACTGATCACATAAATTTCGGAATTCACCCCAAACAGCTTCGTTTTCTTTTTTTGAACCAGGTCCTATTTTCTTCCACTCCTCTTGTAATTTTAAAACCTCGATGGTGTTACTTTCATAAAATTTGGGAGACGCATTTTCTTCAAGTTGGTTTACGATTTCTTGCAGATTATTTATTAGCAATTTCTTCTTTAGAATATTGTCTGCTAATATTGTTCTTTGCTCGTCGTAATGTGCATTAATTTTATCATAAACTGATCGTACGGCTTCCCAATAACTATTTTTCACTACTGCCCATTCGTCATTAGATACCGGTCCAATTTCTTCCCATTCATCTTGTAAAACCCTAAGATTGCTTTCCATTTCTCTAATTGGTCCTTTGCTATTTCGCAATTGCTGTAAACGTTGAATCAAGCCTTGTTTTAACTGTGTATTTCTTTTATAGTCATGGTCTTTTATCTCTCGATAAATTTTCATTGTATAAAAGAAAATCTCCAATATCCTTGAATATTCTCGTTGAATTTCATCGCGCTTATCACGTGGGATATCCCCAATTTTCTTCCACGTTTCGTGTATTTCTTTATATGCCTGAAAGGCCACAGAAATATTTTCTTCACTTTCAATTACTTCTTTTAAGCTAACGATCAATGACTTTTTTAGCTTTAAATTTTCAGCTTCTAAAGTTGTTTTTAACGCTACTTGTTGCTTCCTTATTTCTTGAAATTTTTTATATTCCAAATAGAAAGATTCTTTTGGCGATACAAAATCAATGTCGGGTATTACATCACCTCGTTCAGACGCTTCCATTTTAGCCACTTGCTGTAAGCGTTCTTGTTCGAGCAAGAAATCTTCGAAGTGACTTCTGGTATCGGAGGCTTCTTTACCTAAAACGATTAAATCTTCCGCCATCGTGAGCGCGGTAATTTTTTCAATAAAGGGCTGAAATTCGATCATATTTCTTTCATTTGAAAATGTGCTAATTCAACAAAGCTATTAATTCTAATGTTCAGCTCTGCCTTAGTAATTTCTTTCAAACGATCAGTTCCAAATTTCTCCACACAAAAAGAAGCCAATGCTGATCCAGCAATAATTGCTCTTTTCATATTCTCAAAACTAAAATCATCCGTTGAAGCAATATATCCCATAAAACCACCTGCAAAAGTATCGCCGGCGCCCGTTGGGTCAAAAACATCTGCTAAAGGAAGCGCAGGGGCATAAAATATTTTTTCTCCATGAAACAACAAAGCCCCATGTTCGCCTTTTTTTATAATTACAATTTTGGGTCCCATAGCTTGAATGATTGAGGCGGCCTTCACCAATGAATAGGTGCCAGATAGTTGCCTTGCTTCTTCATCATTAATGATAATCACGTCCACTAATTTAATGGTTTTCTTTAATTCCTCCAAGGCAATATCCATCCAAAAATTCATCGTGTCCATAGCGATAAGTTTTGGGCGTACTACTAATCGTTCGATCACTGTTCGTTGTACTTCGGGGCTCAAATTTCCCAATAATAGGTAGTCAATATGTTGATAACTTTCTGGAACTATTGGGTCAAATGTCCCCAAAACATTGAGCTCAGTTGCTAATGTGTCCCGAGAATTCATGTCGTTGTGATACTTTCCTGACCAAAAAAATGTCTTACCGCCTTCAATGATTTGTAGGCCTTCTAAATTAACCCCTTTGTCTTTCATTTCTTCTAGCGTTGCCATCGGAAAATCTTCGCCAACAACTGAAATAATTCCTTGTTCTTTTACAAAAAAAGAGGCCGAAAAGCATATATAGGTACCTGCGCCACCTTCAATTTTATCTGTTTTTCCGTATGGGGTTTCGATAGCATCAAAAGCAACACTACCTACTGTTAATAAATTCATGCGTACTATTTTATTGCAAAGATAGGGAATTACCCTTGTATCGTACAATGAAATAAGCGCATAATAAAGGAAATTTAACTGCTCGAATGGAGAATTTTATTAATTTCAAACAAAACTTATATTTTTCGACAATGAAAATATTTCAAATTGCCTTTCTGTTTTTTATAATCTCTTGTGGTAATGAAATTATTGAAAAAAGACCCAATCCTAGTGAGGCTAAAGACACTGTTCAACTTGATGAAGCAGGAATAAATGAACTTGACTTAGGTGATAGTATTCGAGCTGTGATTAATCATGCAAAATGGCAAGCCACTCAACAAGTCACCTATGACCCTGCATACGTCGTATTAAAATACCCAAATGGAGACGTTCCTGCGAACAAAGGTGTTTGTACCGATGTCATAATTAGGGCCTATCGTGCAATTAACATTGATTTGCAAAAATTAGTTCATGAGGATATTAAAGCGAATCCTAGACGCTACGGCAACCCTATTCTTGATGCCAATATTAATCACCGAAGATGCAATACATTAATCCCTTTTTTCACTTCGCATGCCACTAGTTTACCCATAAGCAATGAAGGCAGCGATTATAAACCCGGCGAACTAGTTTTTTGGAATATTGCAAGAGGGCATGTGGGACTAGTAATCGACGAAAAAGTTCCTGGAACAAATCGATATTACATAGTTCACAACATTTGTTGTGGACCACAAAAAGATGACGTCTTGTTCGAATATCCCATTAAAGCACATTTTAGTTATACCCCTTGGTAATTTAAGAACAATCTATAAATCAAATTTTATCCCTTGCGCCAAGGGTAGACTATCCGAATAATTAATAGTATTCGTTTGTCTTCTCATATAAACTTTCCAAGCATCGGAACCAGATTCTCTTCCCCCGCCGGTTTCCTTTTCTCCTCCAAAAGCGCCTCCAATTTCGGCTCCAGAAGTTCCTATATTCACATTTGCAATGCCACAATCAGATCCGGAATTAGCGAGAAAAGCTTCTGCTTCCTTGAGGTTATTTGTCATAATAGCAGAAGAAAGTCCTTGAGGAACACTGTTTTGAAGAGTGATCGCATTTGATAGTTCGCCCGTATATTTCATTAAATATAAAATCGGAGCAAAAGTCTCGTGTTGAACCATGGAATAATGGTTTTTTGCTTCGAGAATAACTGGTTTAACATAACAACCGGATGTATATTGAGGGCCCGTTAACACTTCGCTATCAATTAGAGCGATTGCTCCTTCAGCTTTTGCCTTTTCAATTGCATCCAAATAATTGTTGACCGCATCTTTATCAATTAAAGGTCCAACATGGTTGTTAACGTCAAGCGGATCTCCAATGTTTAGTTGCCCATAAGCTTTCACTATGGCGTCTTTTACTTTATCATAAATTTCTTCATGAATAATTAATCGTCGTGTTGATGTACATCTTTGTCCAGCAGTGCCAACAGCACCGAAAACAGCACCAGGAACTACTACTTTTAGATCCGCACTAGGCGCAATTATTATTGCATTGTTTCCTCCAAGTTCCAACAAAGCCCTTCCTAGTCTTGCGCCAACTAAAGCGCCAACACTTTTTCCCATTCTAGTAGATCCTGTTGCTGAAATTAAGGGTACGCGTGTATCATTTGCCATTAACTTGCCAATTTCAGCATCGCCAATCACCAAAGAAGAAACCCCTTCTGGAACGCCATTCGCCTTAAAGACTTCATTCGTTATAAATTGACATGCCAAAGCCGTAAGAGGTGTCTTTTCTGATGGTTTCCAAACACAAACATCACCACAAACCCAAGCCAATGCGCTATTCCAATTCCAAACAGCAACAGGAAAATTAAAAGCAGAAATAATTCCTACAATTCCTAATGGATGATATTGCTCATACATTCTGTGACCTGGTCTTTCAGAGTGCATGGTTAGGCCATAAAGTTGGCGAGATAAGCCTACAGCAAAATCACAAATATCAATCATCTCCTGTACCTCACCTAAGCCTTCCTGAAGTGATTTGCCCATTTCATATGAAACTAATTTACCCAGTGGTTCTTTATAAAACCGTATTCTTTCTGCTAACTGACGAACGATATCACCTCTTTTTGGTGCGGGAATTTTTCTCCATTCGATAAATGCCGATTGCGCCGTTTCAATAATTACGTTATAATCTGTTGGGGTGGCAGACTTTACCGAAGCAATTAATTTCCCATCAACGGGAGAATAAGAATCGATCTTCGCACCGGTTGTATCCATCCAATTCTGACCCGTAGAGGCGCCATTATTTATAGGCTGAATATTAAATATATTTAAAACACTTTCCATCATTTTATAACTTATTAGATTTATTAAGCACAAAATTAATCGCTTTTGTTAGAGGAAGGATAAAAGCGAAACTTTTTGACAAAAAAAAACCGCTAAGAAAAAATCTCAACGGTTTTAAAGTAATAAATACAATTCTTATTCTTCACCCTCATCCTCAGCGTCTGCAGGTTTAATTGCACCTCTTGCCATTTTCACGGAAACAACTACTGCATTCGCAGGATCTAAAAAAGTTATTCCTGGAATAACAATGCTATTTACCCGGATTGATTGTCCAATTTTTAAACTGGCAATATCCAAGGTAATGGCATCAGGAATAGCAGAAGGCAATCCGATACAAGATAAATTTCTAAAAACCTGCATCAATCGACCACCCGCTAATACACCACGAGCCGAACCAACTAAACGTACTGGTAATTTTACACTTACCGGTTTTGTTTCACTTAATTCATAGAAATCTACGTGCTGAATGGTATCTTTTGTTGGATGTTGTTGTAATTCTCGGATAATTCCCATTGCTTTTTTTCCTTCGATATCAAGCTCCACTTGATACACTTCAGGAGAAAATACAATTTTATCTATTGCTACCCGACTAACAGAAAAATGTGTTTGGGTACCTTGACCGTATAATACACATGGTACTCTGCCTTCATTTCTGATTAGCGCAGCGTCCTTTTTCCCTACGTTCGCTCTAAGCGAACCGCTCAATTGTGCTGTTTTCATTTATTATTTATTTAAGAGATTACAAAATGTGAACTAATTGATTCATTATTAACCAATTTTTTAATTACGTCTGCAAATAAATCTGCAACCGAAATG
>CAMCQW010000038.1 GCA_945877045.1 Chryseobacterium gleum | reverse complement strand
AAAACAAAAATGTGGCCCAATAAGGCGGGTTTATGACAAAAACAAGTGTGGCTGGCACCTTGCTCCATGGACCGTCTCCAATTCTGGCGTAGATTTTTAATGTGTATTTCCCAAAAGATAAGGCATTAAAATTAACTGAATTAGTATTAGAAAATACCTTAGTATCTATTTGTTCGCCTTCTAAAACATATTTATAAACGATTAATTCTGGTGCGCATAAATTAGTGGGTTGAAAAAATACGGTAAAGCTTCTTTGGCGGTAATCTAGTGATAATATCCGATCATTAAGGCGAGATAATTCAAAGGTGTTAAATTCTTTACCTTTAGGGTATTGTTTGTTTGCATCAATCGATAAACTAGAAATTATTACATTAGAAAGCTGTTTGGTGTTAACAATGTTATACGGGTGGAAATAATTGCACCCGTAAATGCCTCCAAAAAACAGAATGCCATTTCTTGATTTAAAATAGGCATTTGAATTAAATTCATTACAAATAAGCCCATTTAATTCGTCGTATTTTTTTATTTCTCCGGTTGCTAAATTGTATTTAGCAATTCCACGATTCGTACTTAACCATAAATTATTGCTTTCATCCGGCAAAATTCCATAGATCACATTATTGGGCAATCCTAGCTTCTTATTGATTAGCAAACCCTTTAAAGTCGAAGTGTTAAACTTTAAAATCCCTTCTCCTAACGTTCCTATATAATACTCATTCGGCCCAGTTTGACAAATACTACTTATAATATCCCGTGTGTAAGTAAAAATCTTGTCGTTTAACCAAAATGGTTTGATCGACATGGTAGAAGCATCAAAAACACTAAGCCCTCCGCTGCTAGTAGAGAAAAAGATGGTTCCTTGTTTATCTTTAAAAACAGTTCTGCATATTCCCTCTTTAATCGTACTTGTCGTTTTGCGATTGTCATGTGTAAAATAACTTGTTTTTCCCGTCTTTTCATTCCATAAGATAACCCCTGCATTTGTTGCTAGAAAATACTCCTCATTTCTATACTTTAAAATTGAATAAATACGTTGGTGCAAGTTTGCTTTTGGATTTCCAGGAAAATTGATTTTTTGAAACTTACCGGTGCGATCTTTAGGATTTAAACGATATAAGCCCCTATAACATCCCAATAAAAGGGATTCATTCGGCAAAACCATGATACTAAGAACAGAACCGCCCCCTTCATTCAATAACTGATCATTATTGTAGAAGTGCTGAAAGGTTCCTAGTTTTGAGTTATACTTTGATAGGCCCGAATCCGTTCCAATGTAAACAAATTCCGAATTCTTACTTTCATTTATACTCCATACGTTTTGACTTGGCAAGCCATACATTGTGTTTACACTCGGCCCGATGGAAAAGAAGCCACGATCATTTGGGTTAAAGCTAGAAAGGCCTCTTTCACATCCGACCCAACCGATTCCCGAATTGTCAATTAATAAAAAGGAAATATTATTATTCAATAACGAGTTTTTCTTGAAGACGTCGTCGGTACTAATAATCACTTGTCCATCTTGCTTTAACTGAACCAATCCTTGCCCATTCGTGGCAAAAAGCCAGGTGTTGTTTACACGTTGTATCCCTATTATAGAGCTGCTGATTTTTTGATTTATTGAGGTGTATTCTCTGCTAACTTTTTTAGTGATCAACGAATACGTAAACAATCCTTGCGACGACGAGAAAATGATTTTGTTGTTGTTATCAAAAGTATAAGCAGCCATCAAAACAAATGGAGAATTGCCATTTTGAATGGGGATTTGAAGCCTGGAGCTTACTTTTTTAGGGATATCAATTACGCACACACCCCGTGTTGCTGAAGAGACCAGGATCTTTCCGTAAGAAACGCCTGCTATAAACTGAATGTTTGACTTCGGAGTAAATTCAGGGACGGGAATAAAATTCCTTGTTTTTATATTAAAACATAAAAGCAACTTGCTCTGGGTTTTCAGCCACAAGAATTCGTTGCCATCATAAACAATGCTTTCAATGTGGAGCGCTTCTTTTTTAGTCAGAAAAAAAGTGGAGAATTTTCCTGTTTTGGAATTAAACAAAAGCAATCCGTTTACTGTTCCGAACCATAATTTCCCCTGGCCAGTTTTGGCAGAAGAGGTAATGTATGCATTGTAAATACCAGGGGTGTTTTCACGATTATACACCCTAAATTCTCTACCATCAAAATGATTCAAGCCTTCTTGAGTGCCTACCCAGATACCATTGTAGTCATCCTCAAGTATGGTGGAAACCATACTTTGCGATAGGCCATTAGAAATAGTATAATTAATAAACCGCAGGTCGGACTGGGCGTTTGTAGTAAACGATAATAAGCAAAGAAAAATAGAGTAGAAAAGATCTTTCACCCTGTTCATTCCTTAATTCCCCTTTTGCGCTGTAGCAGGCGTATTTTCCTGCGAAGAATTTTCTAAATCCCTGTCAAATAGGTACACGCCTCCCTGATGATCGCCAATAAGACGCAGTTTGTCCAGCATTGTTCGTGCTAACGCTTCTTCTTCTATTTGTTCAGAAACATACCATTGCACGAAATTATGAGTCGTGTAATCCTTCTCTTGCAAGCAAATATCCACTAAGTTATTAATGCTTTCCGTTACCATTATTTCATGCTTAAGCAAGGATTCAAAAACGTTTTTTAAGTCTGTGAATTCTTTTGGAGGTGTTGTGACCCCTGCTATTTCGGCGCAACCTCCACGCTCATTGACAAATTTTATCAATTTCAACATGTGAAAACGCTCTTCATCAGAATGCGCATACATGAATTTTGCTGTTCCATTTAATCCATTAGCTTCTGACCAGGAGGCCATTGCTAAATAAAACTGAGAGGAAAATGCTTCCTTTTGAATTTGGTCGTTAAGTGCCTTTTCTACGCGTGGATTCATCCGATTTGATTTTGTACAAATTTAGGAAATCTAATCGAAAAACAGAAGGATGAGGGTGTAATTTAATGGATAAACCATTACTTATTATTATAAATAATAGGCGACCAACAAGAATACTCCAACGACAAATGTTCCTAAACCGCTAAAATATGCCGTTGTAGCGGCTCTTCGCTTCTTTTTTTTTGCTTCAGACAAAAAGCCTGTTTTATAAGCAGGGTTACTAGTTAATAAAGCATCGTTAGGGTTGGTGCTAGTATTTATTTGGATTGGGGGGACATAGCACAAAATGGTTGCCGCTACAATGGGTAGAACAAAATATGAGGTAAATCCACAAAGCACCTCACCAACAAGTAAGCCAGGGCTGGTTTTATAGTACTTTTTAGCATCACTGATGCCCAAATTAAGGTAATTACCGTAATTACTGTCACTCAATCCACTTTGTTGACTTCCTAACTCTTTTGTGCCATCATGTAATTTGATTAGTAATAAGTCACTTCTCATCATTACAGTGGGAGGATTCACTCTTCCATTGTAGGAGAAATAAATTACACTAGAGGGGTCAATCTCTATAACTTTGCCAAAAAGGAACACCCCATCCTTGGTTATCAGCGTGTCATTCGCAAACAACTGTTCTGTTTTTCCACCTTGATACTTGATAAATATAATCGTGGATCGCGGGACAATTATTTGATCCTTCAACAGCGTATCCGGTGAAGCATATGTAATAAAATTACTATCCACAGCTGTAATTCTTGCCGGAAAAATAAGGCCCTTGCTATCTACAAGCGTATCCTGCGTATAACAAGTGATAGCAGAAATTCCTGATAAAAAGAAGAAAATTAGTGATTTCATAGAGAAAATTCTTAACTCTTACGTGAATTAAAGCCCACCACTAAGCTCAATCTAAATCCAGATTTTGTTTCTACACCTGGCACTGTAATATTAGTGTATGTATTAGTGCTTGGATCATAAACAGAATTCTGTTTATCAGCTGTCGTTTTCGTAATATTTGGCGAAAAAACCACATTTATAGGAAAGGTAACTTTTCCAATCTTAAAGGACGCTCCAGCTGCCATTACCAGGCCAACTCCGGAAAGCGATACGTTCGGGCCGACACCTAATTCAACACCTGAGCGCGTGCGAAAACCAAGTATGGCAGAAGCACTTGGAAGAAACAGCCCTTGTTCAAGACCTCCGATCATAGGAACAAACTCTAATAAACCACAAGCGCCATCGTCTAAAGTAAAAATTCGCGTTTCAAATTGCCAACCGAATTGAGAAATATAGGGCGTTATGTCGCCTCTGTTAAATGCCTCGGCTATTTTACCCCTTGAAGTTCCCGCTCCTAAATAAGTAAACCCCACTCTTGGGCCGCCATATCGTTTGGAAGGTGCTAACAAATCATCGGCTATATTATCCTGCTTCTTGTTTTCAACTTTAGGAGCAACTCCAAATTCATCCTTGGTCCCATCACTATACACTACCATCTTAACATCAGTTAAATTCATAGAGTAGCTTGGGCCATCCGTCGTTTTCTTAAATTTAATCAATGTGGGGGTAACTTCAGAAACGAACACATTCATTTGTGCTCCATTTTTTAATGTCAATACATCTTGTGCATTTACCATAAAAATGGTTAGCATAAAAAAGGTAAGGGATAAGATCGTTTTCATAGTTATGAATTTAGTTAATAATATTAGTAAACTTAGGCAAAATTACGTAAGATGTTATAACTATAAAATTGAATTTCCCAAGAGCAAAAATAATCCTTGCGAAAATCGCAACTAGGAGTTAAATTCTATTTCCGCTTCAATTTTTTTTCTAAACAAGAGGATGGTTCTATCAAACTCATAAAAGAAATGGCTCCTTTCTTTTTCATTGACAACACTAATCAAGCTTGAATTATTGATTTGCATGTCCAAGATCTGTTTGGTATCTGAAACATAATGCTCATCGGTAGTTTGCAGGTAATTCATGACATTGTGCGTTAAATACAAGCCTTTTCTGTCCTTGCTTTCATAATAAAATGCCGCATCCGTATTAATTGTTTCATTTAAGTACATATCAAATTTATTTCCATTGGCAGGAATTTGTGTGCCGTAAATAAACTTTTTACCACAGGTAGCCTGTTCCTTTAAATGCTGAGAAAACATGAGTGCCCTGTCACACAGAAAAAGCGCATAGCTTGGATCTTCAAACATTTTTGAGTTAAAATAATACAAGATTTGCCGCAGGAAACCCCGCATTAATTCCGGATCATAAATTTCAACGGAAGGAATGGTATTATAAATTGAAATTATTTTCATCCCTAAATCAAACGCTCGCTGAGGCACTTTTTCATGCTTAAACAACATGTTTTGGTATTCGGGAATTTTCAAATACGTTTTTGCCCAAAAGAACAAGCGAAAACGAAGCAATTGAGGGATGTTTATCAATTGTAAGAAGGGGGTGTTATTAATCGTTAAGATAATTTTGGGATCGTCTAATGATTTTAGGTTTTGAAAAGCATTTAAGATCCCTTCTAAATAGGATTCTAAACTAAAATCAAAGGCGTTGAGTGGCATATATCCGAATGCGACATTCCCCTTCTTAAGTTGCAAAAGACTATCAAATGAAATGTCGAAGGAATTGCAAAGCTGTTTAACTTCATTAATCGTTAGTGGTGTTTCATTGCGTAATCTTCGGTAGGCCGCATCCTGACTAATTGATAAAACATCACCAAGAACATGGCTGATAGAATCCCCTGGGCTCATTTTAAATTTAACCAATTCCAATAATTGTTCTTGTATTTTTTTAGTCATTGTCGTTACGATTTAATCTTCATTGATATAACTTCGATGAACCCGTTGCGAAATTCCCGTCAATAATTCATAAGGAATGGTCCCCATTTGAATCGCCAACGTTTCTACTTGTTGATTCGGACCAATGATTTCAACCTCATCGCCTGAATTTGCCTTTATGTGAGTAACATCCACCATAATCATGTCCATGCATACATTGCCAACCGTTGGACAAAAAACACCTTGTATACACACGCCACCTTTTCCATTACTTAAACTTCGTCTATAACCATCCCCATAACCAACTGGGATTACAGCGATCGTTAAATCCTTGGATGCAATAAAAGTACGATTGTAACCAACACTTTGTCCTTTACTTACTTTTTTTAGTTGAGAAACCGTACTTTTCCATGCTATTACGGCTTGTAGCTTTTTTTTCCAAACTGGATTCGTACTAATTCCAAAAACACCAATGCCCATTCGTACCATGTCAAATTGATTGCTTGCAAAATTTACAATCCCATCGGAATTTAATATGTGGCGCAAAAAAGGCTGGTTGATGGCTGTTTTGATTTGTTCACAGGAAGAAGAGAAGCGTTCAATTTGATCTAAAGTAAAACGTTGGTTTTCTTTGTTATCTGATTCTGCTAAATGAGAATACACACTTTTAATACAAATTTCGGGTTGTGATCGAATGATGTCAACCAATTTTCGGACTTCATTTGGTAAAAACCCTAAGCGATTCATTCCGGTATCAAACTTCAAGTGAACAGGGAACCCTTCCTTGCTTTGTGCTATTAATTGATGAAGTAGCGCTTCAAGTTGCTCAAAAGAATAAATCGCTGGTTCTAAATTATAATTAATACAATCCCCAAAAGCTTCTTCTTCCGCATTCATGACCAGAATTGGCAATAAAACACCTGCTTTTCTAAGTTCCACGCCTTCGTCTACATAGGCAACTCCCAAATAATCAACACCGGTTTTTTCAATAAACTGAGCTATTCGGACCAATCCACTTCCATAAGCTTGCGCTTTTACCATTACTAAGATTTTTGTTTGCTTTTGCAAACTCTCTTTGTATTCTATGAGATTATGTCTTAATGCAGATAAATTAATTTCTATTTGCGTCTTATGCTTTCGGAGTTTTAAGTGCAAGGCCCATGTTTGCATGTTTGATTTTCTTGTTCCCTTTATCAATACAACCGAATTTTCAAAGGTAAAAGAGGGCTCATCGCCGCTATTCATGACATGAATTTCGTTTAAATTAAATGGTTTTGCGATGCTATAAATCTTTTCTAGCATCGGTAAATCTTGTTCGTGCAAGCCAATAATCAGCACTCTTGGGCGCTCGTTGGCGATAGACGCTTGAAATTCCAAGGAATGCTTTAGTGCCTCAAGATCTAAGTTGTAAGTGTCATTAATGATCAAGTTATTATTTACGCCTTCATACGTTTCTAAGCGCATGGCCAAGCGAGGCAATGAAGGAATGGCGGTCATTATTTTTTCAATGGGAACCTTTAAAAATTTAGCGATGGTAATAGCCATTGTAGCTGACATTTTACTAGCAGCGTCATCAAATGGAAGCGAACGCAATTCTTCTGTGTCCATTTTGATTACCTCTCCTTCATTAAGGAATGGAAAGTCGCCAGGATTAATTCCGGGGCCTAAAAATATTTTTTTTGCTCTAAAAAACAATTTTGATTTTTCCATACACAGATGGGAGAAATCCTTGAAGTTTTGTAGGTGCGCCGTTCCTATATTTGTTAATACGGCAATTTCAGGAGAAACCATTTTTTCTAGCACTTCCATTTCGCCAGGGCGGGATATTCCTACTTCAATTATGGCAATATCGCAATCATCGTTTAATTCGAGTAAAGAAAGTGCTACACCAAGTTGAGAATTATAACTTTTCGGACTTCTAATTATCCGGTATTGGGTCGATAATAAATGATAAAGCCATTCTTTTGTGGTTGTTTTTCCAACACTACCCGTTATGGCAATTACCGGAAATTGAAATTGATCTCGGTGGAATTTAGCTAAAGCCTGAAGGGCCGTTAATGCGTCTTTGACCACTAGTAAGCACGCATTTTCAAGGTTTGTATTCGGTTTTTTTGTTACGACAAAAACACGTACTCCTTTTGAATAAGCATCCTTAATAAAATCGTGACCATCTTTGAATTCGCCTTGCAAGGCGTAAAAAACGACCTGGGAACCATCAATAATTTTTCTGGTATCAACGGAAATTGAGTTTAGGAGAAGGTACGCAGGTATTGTCCCAGCAACTTCGGCTTTACTAATTTGTATAAGTCTTGATACGTCAACTGCTAAATTCAAGTAGTAAGTTTATTGTAACATGAACGGCAAAGCGGTTGGTATTTTTCTACAGCACCCACCAACACTTGCCCTGATTCGTTTGCTGTACGATGAGAAAACTGCGCTAAATTACCACATGAAAGACAAATTGCATGGACTTTAGTAACATATTCTGCAATGGCCAAAAGATTCGGCATCGGGCCAAAAGGTTTCCCTGTGTAGTCCATATCTAAGCCTGCGATGATTACCCTCGCTCCTTTAGATGCTAGAATATGACAGACATCAATAATACCATCGTCAAAAAATTGTGCTTCATCAATTGCAACTACTTTTTCATTCTTCCATGCCGATAATATTTCGGAAGAATTATTAATTAGAAGTGCTTCAACAGCGTTGCCCTGATGACTAACCACGTTGCTTTCACTGTAGCGATTATCAATAGCAGGTTTAAATAATAGCAAACTTTGATTGGCAAATTGAGTTCTTTTTATTCTTCTAATAAGCTCTTCGGTCTTGCCGGAGAACATCGATCCACATATTACTTCAATCCAACCATGTTGCCTACCCTCTCCGGGAAATTGTTCTAAAAACATCTATGTCTTTTTTAAATTTAAAAATAATAAATATTTTTTATTATTATCACAATGATAGCGATAGGTTTTCTAATTTTGACAACTTAAGAAGCTAAATTATATCATTAATTAGAAATAAAACGATTAACTTCAGTAAACAGTTGAATAATTATAAAATCATACCAATGAAAAAACTTATTAGTTCCATTTCAATGCACATTAAAGCCATCGATGAACGAAATATCAATATAGAAGACTTGGATTTTTTGGTAACGCAATGTAACTTATTACAAGAACAATTAATAATTCTCCGGTATAAAGTATACGAAGAAGTTGCAGCTAAAAACAATGGTGAAAAAAGTCCTGAATTAAAGAGTTCAGTCCCAGCTTTCGAAGCGATTGAAGAGGCCGTTATTGACGCAGTCGAAACTCCGGTAGTTAGCGAGACTCCTGTAATTGAAGTAAATGACACCCCGCCAGCTATTAAACCTTTTGATTTCAGTTTATTCAGCGATGAAGAAGAGGCATTATTAGAACCCGAATCGGACAAAACGATTGAAGAGCATTATTCAGAAACCACCACGATTGAAGACGAGCATGGCATAACAGAAGAGACCACCATAAAAGAACACGCGGCAACCATAGAAGAAGGTGATTCAATAATCGTTATCAATAAAGAAGAAGTAACCACCATTAGCTTTTCGAATGAATCGGAAGAGAGAAATGACCAACACATCATTGCAAGCGACCACCCCATGATAGCACAGTTTCGCGCAATGGAAAAGAACATCCGTGGCGAAAGAGCGATACTACCATTGGAGAGCTTAGCCGGGTCATTTACCTTGACAGAAAAACTACAATATATCAATGCGCTTTTCGGTGGATCAAGCGAGGCTTTTGGAGACGCGATTAAAACCCTTAATGAGCAACAGAATATGGCCGGAGCAATTTTGGTCTTAATTGGCAACGCAGAAAAAAATAAATGGAACTTTGTAAAATCTTTCGAAATTATTGAAGAGTTTGTTTTAAAAATTTGCCGGAGATATGCGAATAGCCCTGCTGCTTAGCACTTGTTTTGCTTTCTCCTCCTGGGGTCAGCATGTCGATTTTCGCGCTTATACCAAGCAATTATGTTCTCCAGCATTCCACGGCAGGGGATATGTCAATCAGGGAGATTCTATAGCGGCAGCATACATCTCTCAACAATTTAAAAAAATTGGACTATTGCCCATTCAAGACTCTTACTTTCAAGCCTTTTCATTTTCCGTAAATACATTTCCAGGAAAAATGCTGGTGTATACTGAATCAGACACCTTGCGGCCAGGTATTGATTTTCTAGTCGCGCCAAATTCCGCCGGGATGAAAGGGAAGCTTAACTTATTACTTTTTTCGCCCGCTGAATTTCTTTCTATTAGTAAAACAACTTTTGTCCTTAAAAAAGAGGAGGCTATCGTAATTGACTATACAGGCCTACCAAAAGACTCCCTTAAACTTATAAAAACTAAAATCGCTGAACTAGCCACGTCTTTTCCGATTATAGAAATAAGCGATGAAAAACTAACCTGGTCGGTTAGTCAAGAAGCAAGTAAGACCTTACATTTAATCATTTTAAAATCCGCGTTTAAAGAACTGCCCGCTAAGCTTTATCTTGATTTGGAACAGAAATATATACCAAATCATGTTTCTAATAACGTGATTGGATACTGTTCAGGAAAAGCAAAAACAAAAAAGACGCTTCTTATTTCAGCCCATTATGATCACCTAGGACGAATGGGCAGCGAAACCTATTTTCCTGGTGCAAATGATAATGCTAGCGGGAACGCCATGTTAATCCACTTGGCGGAGCAATTAATAAAGCATCCGATAAAATATAACGTGTTATTTGTTGCATTTGCCGGAGAAGAAATTGGATTACTCGGATCAAAACACATGTGTATGAATCCGATTATTCCCTTAAAAGACATCCGTTTTATGCTCAACTTAGACATAATGGGAAGTGGCGAAGAAGGAATAACGGTGGTGAATTCCACCTTATTTCCGAAGGAATTTGATTTATTGAAATCCATTAATGCTAAAAAGCGATTGTTAAAAGAAATCAAGCCACGTGGACCTGCTGCAAATTCAGACCACTATTATTTTACCGAAGCGGGGGTGCCTGCATTTTTTATCTATACGATGGGGCCTAACAAACATTATCATGATGTGGAAGATCGTTATGAGGCGCTAAGCTTTGGGGCATTTGATCCCTTAAACAAGTTGATCCTAAAATTTATCCGAGGAATTAAATAACCTTAGTTTTTAAGTGTTTTTATTATACACAGCGCTTGTAGTGCAATTAATGCGAGGAACATGTACAAAACATGGAATACCACAGCTGTTGGCGAATTAGTATAAGCTACAGAAGCGATAAATGACAAAAAAAGCAACATTTGAATAATTGTTAGCGAGACAATTCCCACCAATAAAACCTTAGGGTTTTTATAAATCGCGGGGAGCATTACCGCCCAGCCCGCAAAAAATAGCACAGAAAAAATAAATAGCGCTAATGCAAGCGTCTTAGACGGAAATTTTTCTGTGGAAAATGTTGAGGAGATAAAAAGGTACAATAAAGCAATCGAAAGGAACGAAATCAGGGTATTTCGAATGTAATGAACTAAAAGGCGCTTGTTATTCATTTTTTAGAGCCGACTTTATTACAAGATATAGTGAAATAAGCACTCCAAGAACAAGAAGTCCAGCTGTCCAATACGCATTTTTAGAATTAAAATGGCGGTCTAAATAATCTCCGAGAAAAGCAAATGAAACAATAATTGCTGCCATTTGAATTCCTTGTGAAGAATACTTGGCAACTAATTTTATTTTTGGCTTCAAGTGATTTTCTGCCTTAATCTTCTTCTTCTACGTCAGTAGTAAAGGTAGTGGTAGTCATAGGAGATTTCATGACACAAGCGCCTTCGAAATACGCGCCTTCTTCTATCGTTAACTTAGTAGCTTGGATATCGCCTTTTATTCTAGCTGTCGAATGCATGGTTAACAAATTCTCAACCGTTAATTCACCATGAACCGTTCCATCAATTTCAGCATTAACGCAAACAAGATTTCCCTTGAGTTTACCAGATGAAGTAATCAACACTTTACCGGAACAAGATACATTACCAATAATATCGCCTTCTATTTGAATATTAGAATCGGAAACGATATCTCCTGTAAATTCTGTGCCCGAAAGTATTTTATTAAACTCTGTGCTATCAGTATTGGAAGTATTCCCTCCAAAAAATTCTTTTCTTTTTAACATAAATCAGTAATTAAGGTCGTAAAACTCTTTATACAATTCAAAGTTACTTGATTCAATTAACTTTTTCAAATTTTCTTGTGTAATAATCTGAATTCTATTATTCTGCCACTGATCTAAATCTTCGTATCCTGCTTTATAGGCAATGATATAATCACT
>CAMCQW010000037.1 GCA_945877045.1 Chryseobacterium gleum | reverse complement strand
GTTTTATGGTTGTTAACAGGATTCATAACCTTATTGGCTGCCTTGAGTTATGGCGAATTAGCGAGCATGATGCCAAAAGCCGGTGGGCAATTTGTCTACATTGAAAGAGCTTATGGTAAGTTTACTGCTTTTTTATATGGTTGGACTGTTTTTACGGTAATTCAAACGGGCGTAATTGCAGCTGTTGCGGTAGCATTCGCTAAATATACGGCTTTCTTTTTTCCTCAATTAGGACCGGATAACATCTTATTTAATCTAGGTCCATTAAAGGTTTCGGCGGCTCAGGTATTTGCTATTTTTAGTATTTTCCTACTAACCTTCATTAATACTCGTGGTATTCAAAGTGGAAAAATTATTCAATTAGTTTTTACTTCTGCTAAACTATTAGCGCTGCTCGCTCTCATTGTGTTGGGTTTGGCTATTGGTTTGAAAAGTGATGTCTTTTCTCAGAATATGCAACACATGTGGGATACATCACATACATGGTCAAAAGGAGTAGGGGGGAACTGGACAGAATCAATTTCTCCCATTACAGGAATTGCTTTGATTCTTGCTCTTGGAACGGCAATTATTGGATCAATATTTTCCAGTGATGCATGGAACAATGTTACCTTTATTGCTGGGGAAATTAAAAACCCTAAAAAAAATATTCCACTAAGTTTATTAATAGGAACTTCGGTAGTAACTGTTTTATATGTGTTGGCTAATTTTGCCTATTTGGCGCTTATTCCTATACATGGCTCTCCAGATGGCGCCGACGTCTTATCTCAAGGTATGCAATTTGCTGGAGGGGCGAATACTGATAGGGTAGGAACGGCCGCAGCGTCAATGATTTTTGGTGATTTTGCTGCTGCTTTTATGGCGATTCTCATCATGGTTTCAACTTTCGGTTGTAACAACGGATTAATTCTTTCAGGAGCTAGAGTTTATTATGCGATGGCTAAAGACGGTTTATTTTTTAAACGTGCGGGGAATCTAAATAAAAACTCCGTTCCAATGTTTGCCCTTATCACTCAAGCAATTTGGGCAAGTATTCTGTGTTTAAGTGGCTCGTATGGCGATTTACTCGATTACGCCACATTTGCTTCCTTGTTATTTTACATCATTACGATTGCTGGTATTTTTATCTTACGAAAAAAAGAGCCGACTGCCGATCGTCCTTATAAAGTAATTGCCTACCCATTAACACCTATTTTATATATTCTTTTAGCCACCATAATTTGCACGATTTTACTCATTACAAAAACGCAAAACACTTGTTTTGGACTGCTTATTGTTGCTTTGGGAATTCCAATTTATTTCGGTAGAAAGTACTTTTTAAAAACCTGAGTTTATGAAAAATAAAGCGTGTATACTACTATTTTTAGGATTTTCCTTGTCTTCAATGGCTCAAAATTATACCCATCAAGATTCTTTGAGAGGGGGGATCACCAAAGAAAGGGCTTGGTGGGATATTCAATATTACATCCTAAGTTTTAAGGTTGATCCAACTGCGAAAAGTATTCAAGGCACCAATGTGATTCGGTATAAAGTCATTGCTGAAAATCAGTTATTGCAATTGGATCTACAGTCACCTATGACTATTTTATCGGTGACTCAAGATGGCGTTCCTTTATCAATTATGGATGTTGGAAATGCCCATTTTATTACCATGGTAAAAAAACAAGTTATCGGGCAGCAAAACGAACTAGTGGTTACTTTTTCAGGAAAGCCACGTGTCGCTAAAAACCCACCGTGGGATGGAGGATTTGCATGGAAAAAAGACAATAATAACAAGCATTTTATAGCCACTTCATGTCAGGAGATTGGGGCAAGTTTGTGGTGGCCATGTAAAGATCACATGTATGATGAACCGGATTCAGGCATGCTAATTTCCATCCAAGTCCCAAGGGGATTAGTAGCAGTTTCTAACGGGAGATTGAAGGAGGAAAAACAAGAAAACGATCTTACTTCAACGTTTGTTTGGGAAGTTAAAAATCCAATCAATAACTATGGTGTGAATATTACTATTGGGGATTACGTCCATTTTTCGGAGGTGTATAAAGGTGAAAATGGATTGTTAGACATGGATTACTGGGTATTAAAAGATAATTTAGAGAAAGCTAAAGTTCAGTTTAAAGATGCCCCTCGGATGATGGCCGCTTTCGAACATTGGTTTGGACCGTACCCTTTTTACGAAGACAGCTATAAATTAGTGGAGGTTCCCTATCTAGGAATGGAGCATCAAAGTGCCATCTCGTATGGAAATAAATACGGAAATGGTTATTTAGGATCTGATTTAAGCGGTACCGGTTGGGGATTGAAGTTTGATTACATAATTATCCATGAGTCGGGTCATGAGTGGTTTGCAAATAACATAACGGCTAAAGATAATGCCGACTTATGGATTCACGAATCATTTACCACTTATTCTGAGGCCTTATTTGTGGAGTATTTTTATGGGAAATCTGCCGGTTTCGATTACGTAAGAGGCTTGAGACGTGGCATTGATAATAGTGCCCCACTCATTGGGAATTACGATGTAAATGACCCTAACAATGGTGACATTTATTCAAAAGGCAGCAATGTACTACATACCCTTCGGCAGTTAGTAGGGAACGATGAGAAATGGCGTGAAATTTTAAGAGGATTAAACAAAACGTTTTACCATCAAACGGTAAGTTCCAATCAGATTGAATCGTATATTGAATCATCTACAGGCTTAAAATTAGATCCGTTTTTTGATCAGTATTTACGCGATGCGAGAAAGCCGGTTTTGCAGTATAAAATTAATGATAAGAAAGGGAAGAAACTTGAGTTTCGTTGGTCGGATTGTATAGAGGGGTTTGATATGCCTATAAAAATTAAATATAACAATACTGTTTTAACGCTTCGTCCTACTACTAGTTGGTCTTCCATCAACCTTGATGAAAAAACACAAGAGATTATTCTTTCGAAGGAATACTACGTGGGATTAGAAAAGCTTTAATTTATAACGCTCACCAATTTTTTTTCTTGAAGGAAAGCATGTAATTCCTGCATCATTAATTGGTGTTGTTGAATGGTTGGGTGCTTATCGTATCCAGCATTATAAAGACCTTTGTACACAAAGCTAAAGATGTTTTCATCGCCTTTATCCTGCATTATTTTAGCTACTTTTCCAATACAATTTTTTAATTGAAGTTTGAATCTAGAGGAGGCCATAGGACTTGAACAGCATATGATAGTGCAGTTTTTGTAATTCTTTCTTAAGGAACTTAAAAAAGTAAGGTATGTTTTTTCGTACTCGGATTCACTTTTTAAACCATCATTTTGTCCCAAGGTGACAAAAACAATATCGGGTTTTTGGTGCTGCTTAAAGTTCCATTTTTTATGTTTTTTATCAAAGCCAATTCGATCGTATACATCACACATTGTATAATTTATACCACAACAACTTTGCGTTAAACCAATACCTGAAACGGCACTCAATATGTATTCGGCGTCCAATTTTCTTGCTAATAATCCGCCATAGCTTAAATAAGCATTATGATAATCATACCACGCGCCTTTTTCAAATGGAATTTGTGAATTATCGGAACCATTTCCGCAGGTGATAGAATCTCCAATAAACTCCAGTAATTTCTTTTTTCGAATTTTTAATGGCAATAGTTTTGCGCATCTAATCCCAATTAATTTAAGATAACCGATCGCACTTTCTGTGTCTTTACAAATAACGACATGATGTGAGCCAGGGGAAAGGTTCTTCCCAATTTTAACACGATTAAATTTGTTAGTTAATTTTATACGTTGTGGAATACCGCCATCGATGACCACTTCTATATAATTGTGAAGAATTAAAAACCTTAATTCATCCTCTAATTCAAGTTCACAAAAGGCTCCTTCGAAATCAAACTCAAAATACGCGCCTGGCGCCCATACTTTGGGACATTTAGCGTCGGTTTTATCAAAGCGACCTACACAATGAATTTTTTTATCTCCACCATTATAGAATTGAATAGAACGTTGACTATACAGCCCAAAAAGAAAAATTATAAGGCCACATATGGAGGTAAAAAAAATGACTTTACCTACTTTTTTATACTTCACTCGATTTCAACTTTTTTTTATCTCTCATTTTCATAAAGGGCACTTCAATGAACTTATATAATACGAAAGAAATAAAAATGGTTAAAATCCAAAACGATATATAATCCAGCACCCAATAATCTCCGGGAACAAACTTTTTACCTGAATAGTTACCGTGGATGGTGTGTTTTATAATGGCTATGATGACCACATTTAAATTCACAAGATACATTGAATATGAAATTAGGCTTAGAAAAGTAATCCAAGAGGTCCATTTACCTAGTCCTTTGCCTAGGTTAGATAAAAATGGGAGCATGAAAAATATTGCTATGGAAATCAGCGACGGACACCATACGTTCGCAAAAGAGCCGTATGATTTTCCCATCTGAAATTTTGTGTAATAGAGGATGTATAATCCAACAAAAATGAAAAGAAAATTCCATTTGTTATTCCATATTTTAGGGGCGTAATGGGCAAAAAATGCTGCGATAACGCCATACATAATGGAATCTAGTCGCGGGATTACTTGGTAATCAATTCCCAAGCTAAGGTAATTTTTAAATAATTTTAATTGATACGGGTTTGGATTAGCGGGAATACCAAATGAATTATATAAGTGGTAGCGATACCAAGTAACCAAAACTATAATTAACACTGAAACGATGATCATAGTCCATTTTATGGATGTTTTAAAAATGATTAAAAAACCAAATAAAATCAATGGTACCGTTAAATAAAACCATTCTTCGATACTAAGGCTCCATGCTTCCGCGAAAAAACCAGGACGGTAATGTCCTAAAAAGTTTTGTGTAAAAAAGAAAAATCGATACCAATCATCCGGCAAATTATTAGGCAAAAAGATAAGCGTGTAAATTATCAGGAAGATTAACACAAGGAAATAGGCCGGAATTGTCCGCATCCATCTTCTTTTCCAAAAATCAAGCAATCCTTTAAAACTGGGTTTCTCTTTGTTTAATATTTTAATTAATATGCCCCCGATCAAAAAACCACTTAGCACAAAAAAAATGGCTACACCATCAAATATATAGGGATAAACGTGTGGTTTTACATGTTGAGGCGCCAAAATTAGACTATGGCCAAGTAATACCATAAAGATGGCAATGAATCGCAAAAGATCAAGTCCGAAAATTCTGTTTTCTGATAGTTCTATATTAAAAAATTTTCGCATTTATTTGTTGTAAAAGTAAGGTGTTCTATTTATATTTTTAAATATCAAATTTATCAATTTTATTGATAAATTAACACATTTCCCTTGCTTTTTCACCACAGCGTTTATTGAATTAAGAGACTTTAGCTTCGTTATTTCATCACTATTCTCTTGTGTGACAATCTTATTTAAAAGGGATTGAGTCTGTTTTAACGTGTCCAATTATGTATGGTATTCGCTCATTTAATATGAAATGCCATACCCATTTGAGCACTTAATATTGCTGTTGAAGATTTACTGGCAAGTCCTTTCGTTTGGTTAATAACGGCTTCGGTATTTGGGGAATAAAAGTAAGGAGTACAAGCAATAAGGACAAAAGGAGAAAGGCCATTTTTATTTTTAAATTTCATGAAATAGCCCATCTTAACACATATGTCGCCGCCTATTCCAAAAGCTTTTGATTTTTCTTCATCATACGTAAATGGTTTTCCGTTTACATTTCTAAATAGTGCGCTAGTTTTCGCTGAAAAAATGATGTCGGTATACATATTTTTTAATTTTTCTTTGTATTCATAATGAAGAAGATAGGCCAATTTAAGAAAATTAAGGTGCAATTTAACGTCTAAATTTTCATTTTCAGACGAACTTCTTAAGTAAGAATAGGAAATGTTTATTCCGTGTTTTAATTGTTTCGCTGACTTAAAAATATAGGTCCCAGAAGTAGTTAAGCCATGCATGAATAATGGTTGCTTCTCATAATTAAATGGCCGACTAAAGTTGTAAGTTTGAATCGCTTTGTCCCATTGATTTGCAAACAAATAGTTGTAAGAAGCATCAATTTTAAATTCCTGTGCTATTGAGTTGAGGTGCAGAAAAAACAAAACGATAAATAATGATATAACTCTCATTTTCCAAGGTCTTCTAATAAATTAATAACTTCTCTATAGCCTGTTTCTACAGCTCCTTGCGCAGTTTGATGGTGGCCGTTCAAATTCATGGCTTCACCAGCGAAATATAATTTTTTGTTTATCGATTTTGCTGCAATAAACCGTGCATTTCCCATACCAATAGTGCTGTAAGAATAGGCTCCTTTCACAAATGGGTTGGTGGTCCAGTCTTCAACATGCGACGCAATAAATGATGCGGTGGCTTGCCCGTTATACATCGTGTCCAATTCTTGTAGTAAGGCGTTCGTAATTGCTGCATTGCTTCCTAATGCGCTTAAATATTCAGCCTGCTCTCCCATAACAAAAGCGAGCAAGATGTTATCATCTTGTACTTTTCCAATGCTATCGTCGGCATAAGCCGCACAAATTGTCCCGCCAATAATGTTTTGGTCGAAAAATTTATTGCTAAATTTTAAAAATACTTTCATACCTGCGCCCATTCCAATTTTTGAGAAGGCACTTGTCTTTTCGGTAGATAGTGACGGAATGAATTGTATATCTCCTGATTTAAGAATCGGGATAGGAACTGTGATAATTACTTTGTCTGCACTGTATACATTATTGTTGCTGTCGGTTATTTCTATGCTTGATTGTGTATAATCAATCTTAGAAACGATGGTGTTCAATATTATTTCATCTTTCACTTGAGCCGCAATTTGCTTATCAATAAAATCGAAGTATGTTTCTTGAAATTTATAATCATCATCGCCAGAAGTCCAATTTTCTTCGTCTTTATTATTCCCATAGACAGAAAGTTGGGATGCGTCCGCCCCTTGATCGCCGGCAATATTTTCTATAATGTACTTATACTCGTTGCCAAATCCTTTTTGTAGTGCGTAATCTTCGTATGAAATATCGGGTAAATCATCCCCTTCAAAAATGTCTGTGTTTTTGGGTAATTTATTTACTAACTGATTATTGAACCAATATTTTAGATCGCTATCGTCCAAGGATATTTTGGTGTCAGATTTTGTAATGAAGTCACTGAAAATATTATTTTTCCCATGCATCCATTGTGCGCCTAGATCAATTGGGAAATTAGCAAATCCAGTAAGTTTACCCAATCTCCCGCCATAGTTCGCGGAAGCTTCTAAAAGCTGAAATTTTATTCCTTTTGATTTTAATAGGTATGCAGCATACAATCCAGCGGCTCCTGCTCCGATTATTATGACCTTCCCATCGAAGTTAATGTCTTCTAATAATATTTCTTTTCGGCAAGAGCCAACAATCGCTGAAGGAATTAATAAACCACCGATTGAAAATAATGCTGATTGTTTAAGAAAATAGCGTCTATCCATATTTGATTCGAATAATTTGCAAAGTGTTTTTGCATTGTTTCAAATTTAATTAGAAAACTAACATGGTAATTATCCCTGCTAAAAAATTAATTTTTTTGAAAGGGTAATTATTGCTTGAGAATTATTTGACGGAAAGCACTTCAATCTCTGGGTACTCAAGAGGCAAGACACCATAATTTAAGGTTGATCAATAAAAAGAGTACGCAAATCTTTTTCATCTATTCCCTTTTTTGGAAACCAAAAGTGATAATAGTTTAGTTCAAATGAATAAATTAAGTTCTATGTTGAATTTAGTAAGAGAACATTATTTATTTTCGCAGAATAATTAATATTATGAGGATTACGATCTTGGTTCCTTTTCTGTTTTGTTTTATGCTTAATGCAAAGGTCGTTTTGCCAGATGTGTTAAGTGATAACATGGTGATTCAGCAAAATAGCACGATTAAATTATGGGGAACTGCCAAAGCCAAAACATCCGTTAAAATTAAAGTGTCTTGGTCAACTGTTCCGTATACTTGTCGCTCTGAAAAAAATGGGGAATGGCAAATTTCGATACAGACCAATGCGGCATCTTTTCAAAAGCATACGATAACTATTTCCGATGGAAAATTAATCACCATTCAAAATGTATTAATCGGGGAAGTCTGGTTATGTTCGGGGCAATCTAATATGGAAATGAGTTTTAATGGCTTTAAAGATCAGCCCATTGCTGATGCTAATTATTATATAGCGAATGCTAAAAAGGAAAGTGGCATTAGAATGCTAAATGTTGTAAAGTCAGCATCTCTTAATTCGAACGTTGTTGGAAAGGGAAAATGGAGAGAAAGTAGTCCTCAAAATTTACCATTATTCAGCGCGACAGCTTATTTCTTTGCACTTCGATTACAGGAGCAATTAAAGGTGCCTATTGGAATAATTAACACGAGTTATGGAGGCTCTTGCATTGAAGGATGGTTAAGTCCAGGAAATCTTGAAAAATATACTGATTTTGATTTCAAACAAAAAATACCCGATTCTATGAGTTGGCAGAGACCCAATGTGATGTATCAAAATATGCTAAAACCTTTTCGGAATTATGTAATTAATGGTTTTGTTTGGTATCAGGGAGAAAGTAATGTCGAGCGTTATGCTACATATGCCCAAAAATTACAAGAATTGGTTTATTTATGGCGCTATACTTTTGATAAGGCGGATTTGCCTTTTTATGTGGTGGAAATAGCTCCATTTCTTTATGGCGACGTGGTCCAAGCAGCAAAGCTAAGGGAAGCACAATTCCAAGGTGTGAATTTAATGGATAACAGCGCTTATGTTTGCACGAATGATTTGGTTTTTGAGTCAGAGATAATAAATATTCACCCCTCTCAGAAAAAACCAATTGGAGATCGTGTAGCTAATTTAGTCTTACATAAAAACTATGGTTTTGATAGCATAAAAGCAAATTCGCCCTCACTGAGTCGATTTAGTATTTTTAGCGATTCGATAATTTTAAATTTTGATAATAGTTACGATGGTTTTTTGGCTCAGCAGGATATTGTTGGATTTGAAATAGCTGACTCAACGCAGATTTTTCGGAAAGCCGAGGCCTTCTTTGGCGAAGCTAATAATACCATTAGTATAAAATTTGAAAAAGATTTTAGGCCCATTGCTGTGCGCTATTGTTTTAAGAATTTTCAGATTGGTAATGTCAAAAATAGTGTTGGACTTCCATTAATACCATTTAGAACAGACGATTGGTCTCACTAAGAAATCATTTCAAAAAAGAAATATTTCGTTTCAACCCTTCAAATTTGGTTCGTTTAACGGCGCTATTTTTGAAAAGAGCCTGAAAAGTTTCTTGTTCTAGGTCTTCCCAATCATTTTGATTTAAATCTAACAATTGTGCACTGGGCTGAAATCGTTTTTCATTGTTTACTTTTCCGAATTTATTCCACGGACAAACATCTTGGCACACATCGCAACCGAACATCCAATTATCCATTTTTCCTTTAAATTGATCCGGTAAAACTGCGTCTTTTAGTTCGATGGTTAAGTGCGAAATACATTTGGAGCCATCAACCACATAGGGTGCTACAATAGCTTCAGTTGGGCAGGCGTCAATGCATTTTGTGCAGGTGCCGCAATAATCTTTCATCGGACCATCTTCATCAATTACAAGGTCTGTAATGATCTCTGCAATAAAGAAAAAACTCCCTTCTTTGGGGTGAATCAAATTGGTGTTTTTCCCCATCCAGCCAAGGCCGGCTTTTTGCGCCCAAACTTTATCCATAACAGGAGCTGAATCTACAAAAACACGGCCTTCAATAGCGCCGATTTCTTGTTTCATAAAAGAAAGTAACTCGTTAAGTTTATCCTTTATTACAAAATGATAATCTTCCCCATAAGCATATTTGGATATTTTTGGAGCTAATGGATCTTTCTGCTGTGTTTCGGTATGGTAATTTAATAACAGGGAAATTACGGTGTTGGCATCGTCGACTAATAGCTTTGGATTGAGGCGCTTGTCAAAATGATTGGCCATGTAGGCCATCGACCCCTGGTAATTATTTTTGAGCCAAGTTTCTAAACGCGGTGCTTCCTCTTCTAAAAAAGCCACTTTTGAAAAGCCACAATAAAAAAAACCGAGTTCGCTCGCTTTATTTTTTATCGCTTGTTTGAATTTTGAAGCATTCATGAATTAGAATAAACCGCCTTGGCTCCAGCCCATTTCTTTGCCAAAGAGTTTGAATGCTTTTTCAGTCGCTTTTCTTCCACGTTGCGTCCGCATTAGGAAGCCTTCCTGAATTAAAAATGGCTCGTACACTTCTTCCAAGGTACCGGCATTTTCGCCAATTGCGGTAGCAATAGTACCTAAACCAACAGGGCCGCCAGCAAATTTATCGATGATAGCACGTAGAATTCGAATATCCATTTCATCTAAGCCATTTTCATCCACATTTAATGCCTTTAGTGCAATTTCTGTAATGCTATCGTCAATTTTTCCACTTCCTTTAATCTGTGCAAAATCCCTAACGCGTCGTAATAAGGCGTTCGCAATTCTGGGTGTCCCACGACTTCTACTTGCAATTTTATATGCGGCGTCTTCATCGATTGGGATGTTTAATAAATTTGCGGATCGCTCAACAATGCTTGTTAATGTTTTGGAGTCGTAGTATTCTAATCTAGAATTAATGCCAAATCGAGCACGTAATGGTGAGGTTAATAATCCAGATCGAGTCGTGGCACCAATCAAGGTAAAAGGATTCAAATTTAATTGGATGGATCTTGCATTTGGGCCTGTATCTAACAAAATATCGATCACATAATCTTCCATGGCAGAATACAAGTACTCTTCTACTACGGGACTTAACCTATGGATTTCATCAATAAAAAGAACATCGCCCTCGCTTAGATTGGTAAGAAGTCCCGCCAAATCACCTGGTTTATCTAATACTGGTCCACTTGTTACTTTAAATCCTACGCCCATTTCATTGGCGATAATATGAGCAAGCGTTGTTTTTCCTAATCCTGGTGGGCCATGTAATAAAACATGATCTAAGGGTTCTTTTCGGAGTTTTGCCGCTTGAACAAATATGGCTAAGTTTTCTACTACAGCGGGTTGCCCAGCAAAATCAGCGAGTGATTTCGGACGGAGAACCTTGTCAATTTCTTGTTCAGGTTGTTCGGCATTTTCACGATAGTCAAAAGAATCTTCCAAAAGGATTGTTTTTTTACAAATTTACAAAAGCCATTGAATTGGGAGTCAAATTCTACTGATTTTACGATGGCGACCTATTGAGAACTATAATTAGGACTGAATAATTTTCAAAAAATCAGTCATGGATTCAAATTGATAATCGGCAAGGATCAATCTTGGCTCGATAAGATGCGTTTTTTCTGGGATACAAACGGCTTTCATCTTTGCTGCCTTTGCTGAAATAATTCCGTTTAGCGAATCCTCAATAACAAGGCATTTTTCTGGAAGAACAGAAAGTTTTTTGGCAACTGTTAAATATACTGCTGGATGAGGTTTCCCATATTGTTCCATTTCAGCTGAATGAAAAAAATTAAATAATGGTTTAATAGCTAGGCTGTCAAGGACAATTTTTATCAGTCGGCTGCTTGATGAGGTGGCTAAGCCAATTGGTATTTTTTTAGATTTTAAGTAGTGCAAGGTTTCAATTACTCCTGCTAATGGATAGGGATTAGCAGCGATGAGTGCTTCCATTTTTACGATAATGGCTTCTTCTACTTCTGATTCATCCCTTATCCCCCAATTTTCTTGCAAGTTCCAATAGTGGATGACTTCATCAATTCTAAGCCCCACCGTTTTTTGAAAGTCCTCTTTTTTTAATTTTGACCCAAAGGATGAAAAAACTTCTTCCATGGCAATCTTCCACAGAGGTTCAGAGTCAATTAATACACCATCCATGTCAAAAATAACCGCTTCAAAATTGTTTATCTGAATCAATCTTTTGTTATTTTAAGATGGTCAATTTTACTAATTCAATTCTGCGTTCGCTTACCGCCACAATTTTAATACTAAGGTTTTGGTAGTGTAATTCTTCTCCAACAGATGGAATTGACTCTAATTCATGAATAATTAATCCACCTAAGGTGTCATATTCTTCAGATGCTGTAA
>CAMCQW010000036.1 GCA_945877045.1 Chryseobacterium gleum | reverse complement strand
ACACCTTCTGAGTCTTCGCCCCAGTCAGAAAAACGAAAAGCATCATGCCAGTTTATAAAATCTTGCCAAAATCCAAAGCGTCTTACATTGTTCCCTAAATCGATGATGTTGAATTGATTTTTATCTGGGAGACTTCTTGACCCACGACCAATCATCTGATGGTAAAGCGTTAAGGAACGAGTTGCTCGATTAAGTATAATTGTCTTTACAGTTGGCTCATCAAATCCTGTGGTGAGGATTCCTACAGAAGTCAAAATTGCATCAGGGCTTTTTCTGAACCAGTCCAAAATCTCTTTTCGATCTTTATCACTAAAGGTTGAATCTAAATGTCGAACGTTGTATTTCAATTTTTTAAATGAATCATAAACGCGCATGGAAGTTTCAATTCCTGCATTGAATATGAGTGTTTTTTGAGCCATTGCTATTTCTTCGTATGCAAATATTAATTTCTCTTGCATGAAAAAGTTGCTGTACAATACATCTGAACTACTAATGGTGAAGTCCCCGTTCGTACCAATTTTTAATCCGTGAAGATTCACATCGTAATTATACGTCTCAGCATCTGATAAATAACCACTTTGAATAAGGCCAGAAATACTTTCGCCTGTAATTAATTTGTTGTAATTGTCTTTTAAGGGTAATGCTCTATTACTACTTAATGGCGTGGCAGTTACTCCTAAAATATTCCCATCTTCATAGTATTGAAAGATTTTCCGAAAGCTATTGTAATGCGCCTCATCAACAATTACTAATCCTACATCTTTGATGAAATTAACATCGTCGAGTAATCGGTTGTTTAAGGTTTCGACCATGGCAATGAAACAGGAGAATTCATCTTGGTCCTCTAACTTTTTAACCTCTGAGTTAATGATTTTGTTGTTAACGCCAATTGCTTGTAATTGCCGTGATGTTTGTACCGATAATTCAATTCGATGAGTTAGTATGAGCACTTTTAATCCCCATTCTTCAATGTATTTTTTTGCGATGGCTGAAAAAATAACGGTTTTACCTCCACCTGTTGGTAATTGATAGAGTAAATTAAACTTTTTACCATTACTTCTAAACTCCTCTAAAACAGTTTCTACTGTCTTTTCTTGAAAAGGATAAAGCTTTTTGGCTTCGTAAAGATCAGTATCAATCATAGCTATTGCGGCAAAAAATAAAACGCAAAAGTACGTTCTTTTCCTTTATAATTAATCTTGTGAGTCAATTAACTTTTCCTCCATTGAGATAATAGTATACCGCAAGCAACAGCAACATTTAAAGATTCGCCATTTCCAGTTCTTGGAATGGTGATGGGGTGTTGAATCTTAGTGATTATTTCCTTAGAAATTCCGCTGCCCTCATTGCCAATTATTAAAATAGCACTTTCCTTTATTTTTACTTTATAGCACGATTCACCTTCAAGTAGGGCGCCATAAATTGGTAATGTTTGTTTAGAAAGAAACTCTGATAAATCCCCGTAGTTAATTGTCAACCTAAACAAACTTCCCATTGAAGCCTGAACAACTCTAGGATTGAAACAGTCAACGGTGTTTTCGCTACAATAAATTTGATTAATCCCAAACCAATCAGCGGTTCGCAAAATCGTGCCCAAATTCCCAGGATCTTGAATATTGTCGAGGACTAATGTGCTTTTATTTTGATCCAAGAGTTTTTCTTCTGAAAGGGTATTTTTCAACACTACCAAAATCCCTTGAGGTGATTTTAATAAAGAAACTCGTTCAAATTCACTTGGGCTAGCGATGAATATATCAAAAGGGTCGCGCTGCTTTATTTTTTCAAGCGACTCTTGAGTACAAACAATTAAAAAAATTGAAGCGGGTGCAAATTCAAGGATTTCCGCGAGTATTTTTTCACCTTCTGCAATAAAATAACCCTCACCATCCCTAAATTTCTTCGAATGTAAATTCCGAATCCATTTTAACTTATTTATTGAAAGCTTTTCCACTCGTACAATATTGCTATTTTTGTATTATAAATTATGAGGCTTCTAAATTACAGCATATTTCTGCCATTTCTATTATTTTTTTTAGGGGCTTGTCATGTGACAAAAAATGTCCCCAGTGGATATTATTTGTTAAAAAAAAATAAAATCACAATTAATAGTAAGCTATCCGGAGAAATCAGTAGTGAAATTAATAGTATTATCCGGCAACAGCCTAATCAACGAATACTAGGAATACCCTTTAAACTATTGCTATTTAATCGTATTGATTCCGCAAAAGTAGCGGAAAAACGAATGCGATTAAATATCAAATTAACAGAAAAAAACAAGCAAATAATTGTAAAAACAAAACGCATTAACGATGCTAGAATTGAAAAGGCACGTAATAAAGGCAAAAAGTTATATACTGAAAAAATAATTCCTCTAATTGACATTGAAAGTGCCAGGTTGTTTTTTCGTGAATGGTTGAAATATAAAATAGCTGAGAAACCAGTTGTTTTTGATACCGTTTTATACAATAAATCAATTGATCAAATAAGATTATTTCTAAAGCGCAAAGGATTTTATTATGGTAATGTAAGTGGAAGTGGCACAACAGATAAAAAACACAAAATAAAAATTAATTACACAGTAAACCCAGGTCCATGTTATCTTATTGATTCTGTCTATGTTATAAGTAAAAATGGTTCTGTTAAAAGTAGTTACACGAATAAGTTTTTGAAAAAAATAATGGAAAATACGCAAGTTGACCCTTTACTAAATAAACCTTTCGATTTAGATTATTTAGAAACCTATCGTGAGAATATTGCCAGTTTTATGAGAGATGAAACCTTTTATGGATTTACTGCTTCGAGTATTTCATTAATTGCTGACACCAATAAAACTACTATGAAGGTTATTTTAGGCATCGAGTTTAAAAACAGGCTCGTTGAGCATCCTATAATAAAGGATAGCCTAATTCAGAAATATTATGTTTCGACGCGGATCAATAAGGTGCATTTTCATTTGTCTGATACCTCCATGTTAGAGGAAAGATTTGCAAAATATCTAGATAGTGAATTCAAGATTCCTATCATTAATCCTATTGACAATCAATTTTTGGCCACAAAAAATACGTTTTTGTATGCTGAGGAACCCTATACTAAGAAACAGCGTGAAGAGTTAAAAATCACCAAGAAGGATTCTTTAAGTCCCATGCGAATGGCAATTATTCATTTTAATGGCCGCAAGCCTAGTATAAATGGAAATTTGCTCGAGCTTCAGAATTACTTGGAAATGACAAATATTTACAAAGAATACTATGTTGAAAGAAGTTATCAATGCTTGAATCAGCTAGGCGTTTTTTCAACGATCAAACCATTGATAATTGAATTGCCAAATAATAAATTAGATATTCATTATTTTTTAGTCCCTTCCAAACGAAAAACATTTGCTTTTGAGCCAAAATTTACCTCTTCTTTTGGTTTATTAGGTGTAAATGCCTCTTTTAATTATTCAGATAGAAATATTTTTGGAGGGGCAGAGAAATTAACTTTTTCGTTTGGAGGTGGATTTGAATCTCAACCAATTATATTTGATGATGGGGCAAGAACTGGAACTACCTTTAACACCTTCGAATTTGGTCCTAGTCTAAAACTGGAAATTCCTGGCTTGTTTCCAACGAAAGTTACGTTGTTATCAAAAAGACAAAAACCTAAAACCATTATATCATTAGCGTATAATTATGAAAAAAGAAATGTGTTTGATCGTAGTGTATTTCAAATGAATTATACCTGGAAAATGTTAGTAGATAAAACCCAAATTTTTGAATTTGGATTACCATTAGCTTCCGTAATTAAATTCGTTGCTATTAATAAAAGTCCTGAATTTGAAGCTCAAATAAATACTCAAAACGATTTGTTTTTAAAAAATTCTTACAGCGATCAATTTATTTGGGAAGATTTTAAACTAACGTTTATCTTTGATAATGCTAAGAAAGATTTTTTTCAAAATAAAAAAAGATTATTTAAACATCGTTTCTTAAACGCTCATATTAATTTCTCCTCCTCTTTTTCCTCCGCTGGAATCTTACTTTCTAGATTTAAAACTTGGCAAGATACCCTATCAAATGGGCAACATTCATTTTTTGGTGTAGGATATGCTCAATTTATTAGAAATGATAACATTTATATTTTTAATAGAGATTTTAATCCAAAATCATCGATCAATCTGAAACTTCAAGCAGGTTTTGGTGTGCCTTATGGAAATTCGAAAACGTCAATGCCTTATGATTACAGTTTCTTCGCCGGTGGCGCAAATGATAATAGAGGTTGGAAAGCACGTGCTTTAGGTCCAGGAGCCTTTAAATATTACCTTGATTCAACAAGTACCTCTGCACAAATTGGTGATATCAGACTCGGAGGAACTATAGAATACCGTTATTCTCTTGGTAGTTCATTAAAGGGAGCGTTTTTTACTGATTTCGGGAATATTTGGACCTATAAGGAGGATTTAGCAAGGGTGGGGGCAAAATTTACCAATGATTGGTATAAACAATTTGCAGTTGCCATGGGAATTGGATTCAGGTTGGATTTAGACTTTTTTATTATTCGTTTAGATTTAGGAATTCCAGTATATAATCCTGCCCTACCTGATAACGCGCGATGGATTTTTCAGAGTAGAGAACCATATGTGGAGGAAGGGATTGGATATTACGGCCTTCCTAACTTATCACCAGAAATGAATCGTGTAAGAGCACTTAGTAAATTGCCAAAAGCTTTTGCTCCTTGTTTACAATTTGGAATTGGCTATCCCTTTTAATCTAGTTGTATGAAAATTTCCTATTTATTTTTGTTTAGTTTTTCACTATTCCTTTTTTCTTCGTGCATGAAGGGGGAAAATGTTGATTTGATAATCCATAATGCAGAAATTCATTGTTTGGATGATCTTAATACTATTAGTGAAGCTATGGCCATTCGTAATGGACGTATTATTGAGGTGGGGCCTGAAAGACAAATACTAAATAAATACACGGCAAATGAATACGTCGATGCGGAGAATCGAGAAGTTTACCCGGGATTTGTTGATGCGCATGGACATATTTTATCCTATGCTAATCAAAAACTTTCTGTGGATTTAGTCGGATGTACTTCCTTAGCAGAAGTAATAACTCGAACGGAAAAATATCAACAGAAGACACAGAAAAAATTTATAGTAGGGCGGGGTTGGGACCAATCTTTATGGAAAATGGATTCATTACCTGATAATGCGATGCTGAACAAAGCCTTTCCAACAATTCCAGTATGTTTATACAGAATTGATGGGCATGCAGCTTTGGTAAATGATTGTTTGTTAAAAATGGCAGGAATCACACCTAGTACTATTGATGGTGGGGAAATTGTATTGAAAAATCAGAAATGCTCCGGTTTATTGATTGATAATGCCATGAATTTGTTAAAAGGCTTTATTCCTCCCTATACAAAACTCGAAATTAAGCAAGCTATTCTTGAAATTCAGGATGAATTATTTCAATACGGCATTACGGGTGTTCATGAGGCTGGGATAGAATTTGAAGATATTGATGTTTTTAAATCACTCATTAAGTCGAAGGAATTAAAATTGAATATTTATGCTATGTTGATGCCGTCAGAAAAAAATAAGAATTTTGCTGTAAAAAATGGTGTTTATCAATTTCAAAACTTAAGCATACGAAGTTTTAAATTGTTTGCGGATGGCGCACTAGGGTCAAGGGGCGCCTTATTAAAAGATGCGTATAGTGATGATCATCAAAATAATGGATTGTTAACCACATCTCTATTAAAGATGCAAGAAATGTCTGATTTTTGCTCTAAAATTGGCTATCAATTAAATACACATGCAATTGGAGATTCTGCGAACACAATTATCATGAACCTTTACAAAAAGGAGTATTTAATCAATAAAGATCATCGATGGAGAATTGAGCATGCGCAAGTTGTAGATTTAAAAGAGTTGCATTACTTTTCCGATTACGCCATTTTCCCTTCTGTTCAACCTACACACGCAGTCACGGATCAACGATGGGCGGAAATGCGCTTAGGCAAGGAAAGAATGAAGGGGGCTTATGCTTATCGTTCATTATTAGAGGCCTTTGGAATGATCGCAATTGGAACAGATTTTCCTGTTGAAGCAACGAATCCATTTCTAACAATTTTTGCTGCAACGCAGCGAAAAGACAAAAATAACTTCCCGAAAAATGGATTTCTAATGGATCAGCAACTTTCCTTGGATCAAGTATTAAAAGGAATGACCATTTGGGCAGCATTTGCTGCCTTTGAAGAAAATAAAAGGGGTACCATTACGAAAGGTAAAGAGGCTACCTTTTTTATCGTTCAGCGACCTATAAGAAATGAAACGACTTTCACACCTAACTTCGCACACAAAACCTATATTTTAGGAACTATGGTTTACAGTGATGATGAATTATAATGGTGTTTTTCTTAGAATGAAGGACAATTAATCTTTCTGAAGTTTTTAGGTTTCTTCTTGCATTTAAGATTGAATCCTAAAGATACCTCATGCGAACCACCTGTTATACCATTGCCTAATTTTGAAACGGTTACATCGTAGCTATATCCAACTTTGAAATTTTGAGTGTTTATTCCAAAACTAAGTATGAATGCATCACGATTTCTGTACCATGCTCCAACAGTAAAATTTTCATATTTCAAATAGGTACCAATACTTAATTCTTGGAAACCATTTTGGTACTGATAAATAATATTTGGCATAATTGAGGTTGAATTTGAATACCTTCCTTTGTTTCCTATTCGAATATTTGCTCCTGCGTGTCCTGTAAATCGCATGGGTAATTTGGACTGACCTAAAATCATTGATTCATCCGGACGGTTAAGGTGGTGAACAGCTAAGCCAGCATAGAAATTCTGGGTATAAGCTACCAATCCTGCTGATACATCAAAAAACCCTCGTTTACCATTACCTCTTGGAACATCGCCAGTTTGGTAAATAAATCCTCGTCTTGGATCTATCATGTCTCCAAAAGTCAATTTACTCCAATCTAAATATTTTTGATAATAAGCAGCTCTAGCACCAACCATAATGGAAAGTTTTCTATTTACCTTTAAATTGTAGGAATAAATCGCGCCCAACATCGTCGTTGAAATCGTTCCTCGAGCCTGTTGGTCATGTGTTGCAATGATGCCTAATCCACCTGAAATACTCTTCACATATGAATCGTATGCCATACTGTAAGTAACGTAGTTACCAGTAAGTTGAGGCCATTCATTTCTATAATTCATTGTTATCCTAGGACATCCAATTGAGCCGGCTAGCGCTGGATTTAAATAAATAGGATTTGAATAGAATTGTGTGAATGTTGGGTCTTGAGCCATTGCTTGACTTCCTACTAATATACACAATGATAATACTGCATTTTTAATTTTCATAACTACAAATATAAATAACGTCTGGTTTTTTTACTAATATTAGAATTAATTCTAAAGGTTAACTGATGAATGAATGATTTCTTTTGACTGTAACTACTGTTTACATAAGAAGATTGACAGAATAATGCAAAACGCTCGCTGTTTAATCCAATCATATAACTACTTGATCCATTTGTCTGATAAGATCCACCTAGAAATAGCGATTTTACTTGAACGCTTGCTCCTAGGTAACTAGCATTCAATGAACCACTAATGGTGTGACATACATAAGGTGAGAATCTAAAATTGCCATTTTTTGAAATAAAATCTGTTCCGCCAATTAATGTTAATTCTTGATTTGCTCTTCGAATCTTAGAATAATCATTCGAATAAAGATTGTCCTGGTGCTTTAAAATATTATTGATTTGTCCTCCGATATAAATAGGACCAGCATTAATAACTAAACCAGCTCCTAAATCTCTGTACCATAAATTTTTACCTATTGAAAGAGAAGGGTCTATTGAAAATGTTTCTAGTTGGTTGGTTTCAAATTCTACGACCGAATTATTGATGATTTTAGTTTTGTCTAGAACTTTTTTACCAAAAGTATACTTCATAGAGGGCTCAATAGTGATGTAACGATTTAATGCAATTTTTGGTGCGTAGATTAAATTAATATTCCAATCTTGTATTAATCCATTAGAAAAAGTAGTGTAATTTGAAACAATTCCTAGTCCCGCTTTTGCTTTTCTGAGATACCCATCTAATGATATCTGCTGCGCTATTTTTTGTTGATCTGTACTCTTTATCCACCGTGCTGTTGACATGGACTGAAATTTCAATTGAGAAACACTTCCCACAAAAGAACTATTCAAATCTAAATTTGATTTTTCTGGAAGTGAATAAATGCGATCCTTTTGGTTTGAATTGGTAACATCTTTTTTAACCCACTTGCTTAAGGCAGAGGAAGAATTTAATTTTAGTGAAGGAGAGAATGTTCTATTCTTCTTCTCTTCAACGATCTCATCTTCCAAATCGGCAACCCCTGAAAGAACTAAATTGTCTGAATTCCCGATAAATGAAATACTAGGATCTAATTGATAATCAAACAAAGAATTGGCAGGTAGATTGGTAACTTCTACGATTGCTGCTTCTTCTAAAAAAGGAGTAGTATTCAGCTCATTTTCAATTGAAAGTTCCTTATTATTTTCTGGTAGCAAGTTCTTATTTTTCAAGTTTGCGTCATACGATGCCGTTGTTAAAAAGTTCTGGTTTACTTGTAATGGATTACTTACTATTGAATTAGGTGATATAGAAGTGTTTTTAAATGAATTGCTTCCCTTAGTTTTTAACTTAGCTTGCTGAACTAAATTTTTAGCGTTGGTGCTTTTTTCGCTTGGCATAAAATTAAAAAACAGGCTGGTGCCAAAAATAAGTAGTAGAAGCGCTGCAGCGTAAAATTGCCAATAGGCAAAAACACGTTTTTTTCTTCTTTTTAACGATTCCTGATTGTTATAAGTAAAAGGGATTGATGAAACGCTTGCAGTTTCCCAAGAATCGGCATCTATTTCCAAATCAGGATTAAGCAGTAAGAATTCTTGAAGCATAAATTCCTGGGTTGGATTAAGGTTGCCCTCTGTCCAATCAAATAACCAGCGATCTATATTTTCTCTATTGGGACTATTCACGCGTATTGAGTAGATTCTTTTAACTGCTTTTTAATTTTCATTCTTGCCCTAAACAGATAGACCTTAACTTGAGAGGGAGATAATTCCAGCATGTCGCCGATTTCATCATACGAATAACCTTCAAGGTCCCGCATCAAGATAATACTCTTTTGGATTGGAGGTAAAATACTTACGATCCGATCAACCACTTGTTTCGATTCGAAACTTGAGGTAGCCGTAGCAGTGTTTTCCGGTATCAGGTTGGTTTCCATGTACTCCAAGCGCGAACTTTTTTTAATAAAGTTTAACATCGCGTTGTGTGTACAAGTAAATAACCAACTTTTTGCCTTTTCCAATTCCACTTTTTCTCTGTTTATCCACAATTTTTCAAAAACATCCTGCACAATATCCTCTGCATCATTCGATGAGCGTAAGAAATTCACAGCGAATCGGAATAGATTCTTGCTGTGCATTTCTACAACTTCATTGAATTCTTGTCTTTTCAAAATGGTGACAATTACAGTTAAAACAATCTTCTCTCACGAAAAGTTACAGCTTGTCAAATAATTCCAAGCAGAACAAAAATAATAGAATTAATTTTAATTTAAAGTAAAAGAGACTATTTTATATAATTGATTGAATAAATAGCCCTCGTCAATTAGTATTGGAAGTAATCAAGCAATCCCTTTAGTTGTTTTTTGGCCTTTTACAATAAAATAGTATCCCCAAAATAATTTTCTTAAATAGCAGGGTTTTACTCCTTAATTCCATTCTCTGCCGAAAGTTTTTATTATGAATTCTTTAGATTTTTTGTATCTTTGGATGCTTTAAAAGCACACACAGTTAAGAATTTTAGTTGAAATAAATAATATGGTTTTAATAGTTGAAAGCGGCTCTACGAAGAGTGATTGGGTTTTGTTAGGTCCGGATAATACTCAAAATGAATACGTTACAATGGGATTTAATCCATATTTCCATTCGTCTGAAGATGTTGAAAAGGAATTAAATAATCATGTTGATTTAATGGCAATCGCTACTAAAATTGAAAAAATCTATTTTTATGGTGCTGGCTGTTCCAACACTACAATGAATGAAATAATAAAATTGGGGCTTTCCAAGGTATTTCTAAATGCCTCTATAACCGTTGATCATGATTTATTGGCCTGCGCTTACGCTACCTATAAGGGTAATGCATCCATAAGTTGTATCATAGGAACAGGGTCAAATTCTTGTTATTTTGATGGTGTTTCTGTATCGGAAGTTGTCCCTGCTTTGGGTTACATCCTTGGCGATGAAGGGAGTGGGACTTATTTCGGCAAGAAATTACTTTCAGCCTTTCTTTACCATCAGCTTCCAACGCATGTTGCAGCTGATTTTATTAGTGAGTATGGTGTTGATAAAGAGTCTATTGTGAATAGCGTATACCGTGAAGGAAATGCAAATGTTTACATAGCATCCTTTATGCCTTTTATTGCCAAACACAAAGAGGAAGAGGTATTTCAGAAAATGGTAGAAGATGGCTTAAAGCATTTTATGGAAGTTCACGTCTGTTGCTATTCAAATTATCAAGATGTTGAAGTGAATTTTGTAGGAAGTTTATCCTGTATATTTAGGAGTGCGTTGGATCGCGCAGCCATTTCCTTAGGAATTACAATAGGAAGAGTTGTCCAAAAACCAATTGAAGGACTTGTTGCTTATCATAAGGATTATGTCTTTAATGATCGTAATTAGTAAGTTTAAGAATTATTTCATGAAAAACACCGTATTACTTTTAAGTATTCTTTTAGGTGCTATTGATTGCTATTTCGCACAAGTTAAATTGCCAGAATGGACTAAAAACGCAACTGGAAAATATTCGGATTTATTTTCTTCTAAAAATAAAAAATGGCACTCGCATAAAACTGGGAGCTTGGGATTATCGTGTCTATTATTTATAATCAATTTTTTAATCAGCGATTCAAACAAGGATAGGATAAATCCATTCGTCCGCTAATCGCAAATTCGACCAAAATGCTTGTCATTGTGAAAATGAGCATCCAATTCTTGCATTTCTAATAATAAAGATTCCGAAGGAGGTAAACGTTGAAGTTTACTTAGATCAGGTTGTCCTGCATCCACCCATGCTGAATACCAAATCGAACCAACAGCGATTATTGCCGCACGTAAACGTCTTTCCACCATGTTATTTAAAAGACTGTGATACGCCTGACTATATTCTCTAGAGTAAACGGAAACAGTTGTATTGCCTCGCTGCTCAAAGCTATATTTTAAATCGCTTGGAAACGTTAATGACAATTCCTTTTCGATTCTTAATACCGAATCCAGCGCATTGTGCGAACCTTGAACCGCATTCCAAATAAAATCTAATACACTTGATTTATAAGCCGCTTTACCAACAAAATAGTCGTAATCTTCGGCATTAATTTCAACCAGTCTACTTTCCCAAAGTCCATGAATACCTCGTTGTCCTGTTTTCTGTCCATTGTAATTTTCAGTGGTATGAAGTGGCACGTGAGAATCTCCAATATAGTGTCCAATATCAGCTGAATATTTAAGAATCAATTCAACATTTTTTGATTCGAAAGCCTTCTGTAATTTATATTTAACCACTTGAATGTGCCAAGGAACTATGCCATAGGCTTGCAAGGTATCTTCCGTATATTTCGCTACAGCTTCGGTCCATTTTTTCGGAACCAAGATAAAAGGATTTTCACCAGGCTTATAGTAATGGTCTAAATCGATGTAATGGCATTGTGCTTCTCCCTCAACAGCGTATCTTCTTTTATCTGGGTCGACCGAATGTTCCGTGATATATTCTATATTTTCTTTATAAAATCCAATCATTTCACGAGGTAAGGTGAAAATGGCAATTCGATTAATGCGCTTGTGTCCAAAAAATCCCCAGTCAGGTGAATTATTTTCTTTGTAAGCAGTTGAAAATGCTAGTGGGAGCAATAATAGTAAGGGGTATAACCTTCTAAATTTTAACAAGTTTTCCATCTCTCAATATGGGTATTACATCAGTTTGGTCAGGCGTGAGACAATATTTTATATCGTCATTCAA